>OMVH01000115.1 GCA_900314365.1 uncultured Prevotella sp.
GTTAGCATTATTTAACGCCCATTTTTCCGTATCAAAAAACAAAGTTTTCCATTGCACACTCACCCTGATTGGAGCACTTTTTTTACGAAATAATTCCAGTGTTCCCCCCGGGGCACTTCGACTCAGAAAGACATGAACAATGAGTGGAACCGGAGAGGATGACCGCGAAGCGTGAATCTACATAAGAACTCCCAAACAGGGGCTAAACTGCCCTTCAGAGGCTTCAAAACAGCATCTACAAGAGCGCAACGAGGCCACTTAACTTTATTTAATCAAACTTTTCTCGTTTCGTTACAAATAATACAAAATAAAAACCTTACCTTTGCAAGGTTTTCGAAATTATAAAATCAGGAACAAAAAGAGTATCTTGTTTTAGTGTGAAATTAGGGTAAAAGGAATGAGACAATTAAAGATTCAGAAAAGCATCACCAACCGTTCGAGCGAAGCTCTTGACAAATACCTTGTAGAAATAGGCCGTGCACCGCTCATCACCATTGAAGAAGAGATTGAGCTGGCACAAAAGATAAAGAAAGGCGGCCCCGAAGGAGAGCGTGCAAAGGACAGATTGGTGACAGCGAACCTGAGGTTTGTGGTCTCTGTGGCTAAGCAATATCAGCACCAGGGGCTCACGCTCACTGACCTCATCGACGAAGGCAACATTGGACTTATCAAGGCCGCCCAGAAGTTCGACGAGACCCGCGGCTTTAAGTTCATTTCCTATGCCGTGTGGTGGATACGCCAAAGCATTCTGCAAGCCATTGCTGAACAGAGCCGCATTGTAAGGTTGCCCCTCAACCAGGTGGGATCGCTGAATAAGATCAACCACGAGATTAACAAGTTCGAGCAGGAGAACCAGCGCCGTCCCTCCATATCAGAGATTTCGGAGGCTACGAACATTGAGGAGGAGAAGATAGGACAGAGCATGATGGCCGACGGTCACCATGTGAGCATTGACGCTCCTTTCCAGGAAGGCGAGGACAACACCATGCTTGACGTGATGCCCAGCGGCGAAGACAGTCGCACAGACCGCCAGGTGGACCATGAGTCGATGGCTATGGAGCTTGACGCTGTGCTGAAAAAAGTACTCAAGGACCGCGAGATTATCATCATTAAGGAGTGCTTCGGCATTGGCGGTCACGAGAAGGGACTTGAGGAGATTGGCGACCAGCTTGGTCTCACAAGGGAGCGTGTACGCCAGATTCGGGAGAAGAGCATTGCCAAGTTGCGCGACAGTGGCAATGCGAAGATTCTGATGAAATACCTCGGCTGAGACGTGTCGTTCCCCGACGGAAGGCTCTAGGAAGAATTAGCCCCACAGGGCATAAACGGAAAAACGGCGAAGCCCGTCCCAATGATTCATCGGACGGGCTTCGCCGTTTCTGCGTTAGGCAGGTCTGGTTCTACTTGCCGGCACTTTCAACCATGTCGGCGACAATCTTCACGTCGAGAGACGAAATATGATTAGCCTCAAGCAGCCGGCTGTCGGTCTCAAAATCTCTTCTGAGCGTCTCGGCATTTCCGCCACAAACCTGTTGAACATATTGCTGGAAAAGAATCACAGCCTCATTGATTTTACCCAGAGCCCATTTGGCATAACCACTGTTGAGCCAGTCATCGTTGGAGTTGGTCTTGGAATAATAGAGATTATCGTAGATGGCGTCGGCCTTCTCCGGTTCACTGTTCATCAGATAGGCCCAAGCCAGCGTACGCTGAAAGTTCGCATCGTCAGGCTTCTCAAAGGTTAGCTTCTGGAGTATGGTTATACCCTCAGCCACCTGTCCGGCCTCCACCTTGCAGACAGCAATGCTCTGGCGGAGCTTTGCTGTAGCGCCGGAGGCCTCCTCAATCTTACTGAAAGCCTGTATCGCTCCCTGGTAGTCTTTCTGATGGAAAAGCACATTGGCCATCGTCCGCCACATCTTCATACTGCGTTGCTCCTCAGGTATTCTCTTCAAGAGCACAGAAGCCTCACGATAGCGATCAAGGCTCATAAGATTGCGCGCCCTGAGCCACAGGAAGTTGGCATGATCACCGAAAGCATGGGAATAGGACGAGAAAAGAAGTTCAACTTGCTGGTGATGACCACGGTGCATAAGGAAAGAAGCCAGACGAAGCACCCTGTCAAAGCTGAGCGCAAAATAATCTTTAACTACCATCAGCATCGGCTTGCTGTCGTTGTCCACAATGTTAAAGGGTGAGGGGAATACACTGGCCGCACTGTTCAACGTGAAAAAACGGTAGAGGTCCTGCAAATACATCCTCCTCACATAGGTAGAGTTGCTCTTCTCTTCATCTGAAACTGTGGCTCCAAAAGCCTCACGGTTGCCAAGCATCTCCTTAATCTTATCCGGCAGCTGGTCGATAATGGAGAACAAACCGAGGGCAAAGGAATACTTGTCGGAATCACAAAACGGTCCATTCTCAAGAACAGACTGCATGAAGTCATAGTTGACCTTTCTTCCTAAAGCGTGCTGAAGGTCAGGATGCTCAGCATAAAACGGGGTGAACCAATTGATTAATCTGTTGAAGAAGGGGAAACGCTTCATGTGAGAGAAACCGCCGAAATAGATGTCCACGCCGGCACTTTGCAAGTCCATCATCCGCCTCATGCTCTCTTCCAACTGCTCTGTACGCTTTTCAGCCGCGTCCGGATTCATGATGTCCTCCATCGCGTCATCCTCCTTTTCTTCGAATCCGAAGCGCGTAACCTTCAGATTACTGTTCTTCAGGAGTCCGGGCATTATCTCGTTCTCGACGGTCTGCTGATCCTTCTTGGTATCAATGCAAAAGATGATTTGTTCCTGCAGTTCTATGAGTTCTTCCTGCACACGGTCCTCAGCCATGAGCTTACGGAGCTCTGCAGCCAGCTGCTTATTCAGCCGTATCTTCCTGTGTGGAAAGGCTGACACCCATCCCACAAAAGCCCGCTGCCGCAGACGCTCATCCTGTGCGAGGTTATAGACCCGGATGAGAGTCATAATTTTGAAGGGGTCGTAGAACAGTGTCGCATTAAACGATATGGCAGTAGTAAGAAGCAGGGAGTCTGTGATGTCCACCGTGGGTGAAAGAAGCAAAGACGCATAAGCCTCAACATCGTTCTCGGTCCACATAGGGGAGCAGAGTATGGCGAAGAAGAAACGTTCCTCATTGGCACAATGACTGCGATAAAGCTCATCCGCCTTTTTGCTTGCCACTGTCGAAGGCTCCAAGGAGAGCATGGCCTGATCTTGGACAAACTTCTCAAGAGTCTCCCTTAAGAGTTCATGGCTAAGTTCGATTGAATGGCTAAAGTCATTGGCTATTCCACCATATTTGAGCACATTCTCCCAACCATATACAAGCATGTCGTGGAGAACAGCAATCAAACGGTCGCAAAGACGATGATAGACCTCATCTCGCTTAGGATCTTTGATGCCACGGAGCATATACTCTTTCATGCGGCAATAGTTCTCGCGTATATCCTCTATTTCCGCATTGCTTCTCGTAGCCGGTTGAATCGAATCACTTTCAAGACATTGGAGTGCACGCCCCAAATCGTCCTCTTCCAGAATGTATTGCCACGCTTTAGGCACATTAGGATTTTTATCCTTGTCCATGATGTATTGAAGGATTAATATTTGCCTTTAGCTTTCTCAATATCACGAGCTAAAGGCTTCGAAATAGGGTTGAAATGAATTTTCGGAAGTCGCGCACCCATCGACTTGTCAACAAAGCAATATTCCTCAATGACAGGCAGATAGTGGTTGAGCCCGCGCTCATTGATAGAGTCGCAGGCCAAATTGTACGCTTTGACAAAGGCTGCGAGCTGCTTCTGGCGATAAGCATCCGCGGTGAGGTCAGTCCTCATCGCGATGACACCGGCATGGACGCCCATCTTCCGGCTGTCGGCTACAGTAAGGTTGCCATGAGCAAGAGCAACCGTTGCCTGCGGTTCGGTGAGCCACATAGCATCCATCTCGTTGTTGAGGAGCATACGCAGTCGGATTCTTACATCGTTAATCTGCACTCGATAAACATTGGCAGAGGTCTTCACTCCTTTCAGCGCAGCATCGGTAAGATAGTCGGTAACGGAATAGCGTGTCATGGCTATCATCTTGTCACCGAACTGTTCCAGGCGCTTCAACCGGGCTTTCTTATTGGTGATGAGCAGCCAATAAGCATCAGTGGCTGTGAGATAACTGAGCTTGGTTCCTTTGGCCCGCAGTCGTTCAGTGCGGAACAAGTCGCTCACACTTCCTTCAACGCTTCCACCGACAAGCGCCGTGTCACAGTCCATCTGAGCGTTGAATCGCTTCAGGTGTACACTAACTCCTAAGGTATCGAAAAGATTCTTCTCTTGTGCTACAAAAAGGGGAAGACAGTCGAGCGTTGGCAACACGGCCACTTTAAGCGCCAGTGAGTCGGCGCGCCGGATACGTGCCCTCTCCTGCCTAGAGAGCCTGCGCTGTTCTTCAACCGACTGACCGCAAGAGGCCACTATCAGCATCAAGGCGATGAAAAACAAAAACTTCCTCATATTCTTTGCAAAAGTAACAATAAATTTTGATACGATGAAAAGAATTCGTATCTTTGTAGGCAAGGGTAATAAACTAATCAAATCACATTGATAAATGGCTAAAGACAAGATTGTCTACGTGTGCAGCAACTGCGGCCAGGAGTCTTCAAAGTGGATTGGCAAATGTCCTAATTGCGGACAGTGGAACACCTTCAAGGAGCTCCGCATTGCTGCCGACACGGGCACTAATGCCGCACGCAATGCTGCCATGAACTTGCGCAAAGGAAGCTCTTCTGTTTTTGGAAGCAGCTCTTCTCATAATCACCCCATCAACCTGCGGCACATCTCGGCCAAGGACGAGCCACGCATCGACATGCACGACACAGAGCTCAATAGAGTATTAGGCGGAGGACTGGTGCCGGGGAGCATCACTCTGCTCGGAGGAGAGCCCGGTATTGGGAAGAGCACGCTCACACTGCAGACCATTCTCCACATGCCCGAGCGGCAGGTGCTCTACGTGAGCGGCGAGGAGAGTGCCCATCAGATTAAGCTGCGTGCCGACCGTCTTTCAAAGGGTATGGAAGAAGAAACCGAGACTGACAAAGAAGAGACACTAAGCAATGTATCCATACTCTGCGAGACTTCTCTGGAGAAAATCTTCAATGCCATACAGGAACTCAAGCCCGGACTCGTCATCATTGACTCCATTCAGACTATTGCCACCGATGCCGTGGAAAGTTCACCGGGAAGCATTGCCCAGGTTCGCGAGTGTGCCTCTTCATTGCTGCGCTTTGCCAAGACGAGTGGCATTCCCGTGCTGCTCATAGGACATATCAATAAAGAGGGAACTCTGGCCGGACCGAAGATACTGGAGCACATTGTGGACACAGTTATACAGTTTGAGGGCGATCAGCATTATATGTACCGCATACTGAGGTCCATGAAGAACCG
>OMVH01000096.1 GCA_900314365.1 uncultured Prevotella sp.
TCTGTCAACCCTTACCTATATGAGAATATTAACAGCATCATTCATTATAATTTAGGGTGACGCATTGACGAAGTCAGGACACTTTCGGAACTTGAATTATTCTTGCGCAAGTTAGATATTTCTCTCAAGATAGCAAGTTTCTGTAGTAAAAAAATCTTATGCTGCACCGTTAAGTCTTACTATTGGCAACCTGTCTAGGAATAAGAAGAAAGAAGTGTAAACTAAGTTAGTAATAACAAACAAAACTGTCAACCAAAATCAGTACACAACACGCCAACAATTGTTGTCCATTTGGCTAACATATGTTGTTCCATTTGTCGATTGCACATTGACTGGTTTATTAGATGACTATCCCATGCTCGTACGACAGGGAAGAAACATTCGTAAAGTTCCATCAAACTTGGTTCTATTACAGAATCTTCGAAGGGGAAAGAAAAAAATAGGGGGTGCATATTGCTTTTTCATTGAAAATATTTAACTTTGTCCTTGCTATTATTAGCCATATTTCCAAGTAAGTAACCACTGTGAATTGACTATTAGCTGAATTATCTATGGGCAAATCATTAAAAGATATAGCAGATTCTCTCGGCTTATCCAAGACAACCGTATCATGGACTCTAAGCGGTAAAGCCGAACGCTACGGCATCAGTGAGGCCACGCAGGAGAAGGTGAGAGCCAAAGCCCGTGAGCTGGGCTACCAGCCGAATCTCCTGGCGCGCAGTCTGCATTCTGGGTCCACGCGTACCATAGGGCTCATCCTTCCCGACATTACTGATTATTTCTTTGCCGACTTGGCGAATCGCATTGAGGAAGAGGCTGCCTCAAGGGACTTCTGCCTGATGATAGGCACATCGGCCTCTAAATTGGAGCAGGAGAGCAGACTCATCCGCATGTTCCGCAATATGCAGGTCGACGGCATACTGCTCGCTCCCACCAAGACTTCGTACAGTGACATCGAATGGCTTGTGAAGGACCGGTATCCCTTGGTACTCTTAGGTCGCTACTTCCCCGAGATCAAGACCAGCTATGTGGTGGTTGACAATGTGGGCAGCACCTATCGGTTGGTCAGCAATATGATTAAGCGCGGATGCAGGAAGATAGCCTGCATTGTGGCCAATCCGCATTTGAGACCCATGAGCAGACGGCAGGAAGGCTACCGGCAGGCCTTGGCCGACAACGGTCTTACCTTCGACAAAAGACTCTTCGCCGAGGTGAGTTATGAGGACTATACCAGCGAGCTGAAGGTGGTGATGGACCGGATTTTGCGCGAGGTTCCCGATGTGGACGGCTTCTTTTTCAGTACCCACTTTCTCTGTCTGTCCGGATTCTGCTATTTCTTCAATCATGGTATTGATGCACGCCGCTTCGAGATGGCCTGTGTCCACGGGCAGCCTTTCTTTGAATGTCTCTCACCGAAGCTGCACGTGGCACGTATGCCTGTCGGCGAGATAGCCCGTCAGACCGTCTCGGTGCTTTGTGAGCAGATGAGGCCGGAGAGTGAGCGGGCTCTTGTGCCGCCTGCTGTCAGGGAGGTAGTGTTGCAGTGCAGTTATCCTGACGATTAGAGGTCTTTTCGCCGTACCAGTCCTCCTTTGTCGGCAATGTAGTCGATAAGGGAGGCGAAGATGGCGTTGTGACGCAGCGTGGGCTCGTGTCCCGTGAGGATGAGTTGTCGGCGGGCCCTCGTGATGGCCACGTTGAGCTTGCGGTCCACAGTGCGTCCGTCTTCTTCAAGGCTGTTGGCTGTGAGGAAATCGAGCTGATAACGATGCGTTACGGTGAAACTGTAGATGATGATGTCGCGCTGGCTCCCCTGATAGCGTTCCACGGTGTCGATGCTCACCTGTTGCAAGACCGGAATGCCTAAGCGGGCCGTGGCCCGGCGTATCATGGCTATCTGGTTGCGGTAGGGAACAATAACTCCGACGGTAGACTGCGGGTCGAAATGTCCGGCCGTAAAACGGTAGATGCGACGCAGCATGTCGGCCACAATGAGAGCTTCCGAAGGATTCACCTTGTCTGAACTCCCAGCATCCCCGTTGTCCTCTGAGGGTATGAAAATCATGCGGTGCTCTTTTAGCGCATCGTCCATGTAGTCGGCAGAGGGTAGAGAATAGGGCAGGCTTTTCTCGAGCTGGTGCTGCAGAGGCACGCATTCAAGTTGCTCCCGGTCGTAGAACATGCGGTCGGGGAAGTCGGCTATATCGGGGTGCATGCGGCCCTGCTTGTGGAGCACTCCCACAAACTGTGTGCGGCCGCAGTGGTGTTCCCATCTGATGAGCCGTTCGAAGAGGGAGTCACGACAGTCGCGGATACCAATGTCGTTGAGCAGAGGCTCGTTGACCGGCGTGTCGGCAGTACCCTGTTGTACCACTGCCGGCAGTTGCTTGTAGTCGCCCATAAGGATGAACTTGTCGATGTCGCAACGGCCGCTGCGGTGGCTGGCCAGAAGACCGATGAGGCCGGGCTCGAGAATCTGTCCGGCCTCATCGACGACAGCAAGCTGGAAATGCTTCACACCGAGCAGGGCCTGTTGAGCCTGCATTGACAGAGTAGTGGCCACCACCACCTGTGCTTCGGCTACCGTCTGTCGGATGTTGTCGAGTCGGGGATTATCGCCTATGACGTGGGAGAGCATCCTGTGCCGGTAGCGCTCATCGCAGACATATTCGTTGCCTATGCGCAGATACCCGATGCCCGCTTTCTCAAGCATGCCGCATATCTCGTCAACAGCCCTGTTGGTGTAGGCCAGTAGCAGTACGGCGGGACGCGTGCCTTCAGAGGTGGGTGCGCTTAAAGCCTCACGTACAATGAACTGCAAGGCCATGGAGGTCTTGCCCGTTCCCGGAGGACCTACGAGGAGGAAATAGTCGAGAGCCTGTTTGGCTTTCAGCACTATCTCGTCGTAATCGGGACTGTAGCTTTGGGTGAGCGTCAGGTTGGTGTCCCGGCGAGGCTTCCTCTGTCCGAGCAGCAAACCGATACGGTCGGGCGGAGCCGAGGCCATCTCGAAGAGTCCCTTCATCAGCGAGCCGCCCCCATAATCGGCATGCTCAATGGCAAAGCTAAAGGAAGCGTGCGGATGTCCGACGCAGAGCCGGTCGAAGATACCGGCATTCTGCTGGCCGTCCCTGAGGTGCACCGTGAGTGTCTTTTCGTCGAAGCTTATGAGTGAGCCCTTCAGCAGAATGCTGTGCCTCACGTCGGGCTCCGTCTCCGTCGGATAGGAATAAAGATAAATGGGGTCGCCGGGACGGAAATTGGGCAGGAAGTCCTGTCCTTGAGGTGGTACGCTGAACCGCAAAAGATTGTAGCCTCCGCCGTTGTCGTCGCGCTCGCGGTGGGTGAGCTGCAGGTCGGTGAAGATGCATCCCTGCTCTTTCTTCTCCGTAAGAGGCATGTTCCACAGGTCGGCTGTACTCTGTCCGACTCCCGTCAGAGTCCCAAGGCGTGAAGCTAATTGCTCGTTGTATACGAAGGTGGCCATACGGCAGAAGTAGGCTTTTGCCAGTGGGGAGAGCCCCTGGAGTATGGCCTCAGCTTTATCTATGGGAGGCTTCAGGTAAACGAAGAACAGTTTCGAGCGGTCGCCCTTCTCGTTGAGCGTTGTGGCATTGATATGCGCAGCCACGCTGCCGAAACCATGTCGGGCAATGTGGAAGGCTGTGGCTACGACGCGGTTGCGAAAGGCCATGGCTTCGAGAAAGAGCGAGTGGAAATAGTTCACCACAACGAGACCGCCGGGCAGAGGATACTTGGAGTAGAGCAGACGGAAATCGATGTCGCGTGGATTGACGTGGAAATTCTGGTGAAGTACTCCGTAGTAGAGCAGCAGCTGCACGTAGTGGTCTTCTTTCTGAAAGCTTCCGAAGGCGTTGGGAGAACCGTTCTGGATGTTGTAGTTCTTACCTGATTTCTGCTCCACGAGCAGTTTCATATCCGTGGTCATAAGGTCGGCGCGTCCCTGCAGGCCCAATTCTTCGCAGATGAACGAAGGCTCTATGATGGCATGGCTGCGCTGAAAGGGATGGCTACCGCCAAAGAGCTCGTCCACGATACCCTGGATATTAGAAGCCTGGCTTCGGGCCTCGTCCTTGAAAGACAGCGGATTGAAGTCGGTGCAAGTGCAATAGTCCACGGCGCTCGTGCGGAAGTTTTCCTTCAGTGTATTCGTCCATTGATAGCCGTCGCCCGCATTGATAATATCGTTCAGTGCGTTGCCTGCGAAGTTACCCAAAAGGATGGGCTGAGTGGGCTGATTGGGCTGAAGTCTGTTGAGCGTGTAGGCCAAGGGGTGATGGCCCATGGGAGTGAAACAGCGCGCAATGCTGCTGATGTCGATGAGAACGTCGGGCTCCACGACGATAGGAGAAGCTTGTAAGGCCTTTCCGTCGGCAACAGTCTTGGCATCGATAAGGTTCACCTGCATTCCGCTCCGCAGAATGGGTACAAGGTAGTCGGACTGCGGGTCGGAGAAGTCTGCGGTCACCTGCTCGTGACCTTCTGTGTCGGTGTGTGCCGTAAAGCGCCTGCCTTCAACACAGTCGATGATGCAGCGCAGGCACCGGTAGTCCACATGCGCTCCCCGCTGGTGGGGTTGTGGCTGGTGGGGAATGGAAGAGGCGACGTCGTGAGGGATGTCGGTAGAAAAGACAGCTGAGGCCAGCAGCGACAACGCACGACAGTCGTAGGGCAAGTCTTCGGGCAGCAGACTCTCGGGATGGTTGGAGTGGCGCCGCATGCGTTGGATGGCAGAGACATCGGAAGGATTGGTGATGCGGAAGCGCCTGCACAGAAAATCAACCTTCGCAAAGAGGTTTCCGAAGGCTTCACGCGAATCTCTTGTGCCTGCATCGCAAGTAAGCTCCAACAGGCTGTGCAGTCGCCGTCCCGCCTCGCTAAGGGGCATATCCGGACTGTGCAGCACCTTGTCGATGCCCCTGAAAATCTCTTCGGCCGTGATGTTACTTTCTTCGTGCAAGTTCATCCTTTTCCCAGTTGATGAGTTGCTGCTTCAGAGAGGCTCCCCAGTGGTAGTTGCCCACGCTGCCGTCTTTATGGACGACACGGTGACAAGGGATGAGGACGGCCACGGGATTCTGGGCTATAGCCGTGG
>OMVH01000170.1 GCA_900314365.1 uncultured Prevotella sp.
CTAAGAAGCGCGACCACCGTAAGATTGGTAAGGAGATGGAGCTCTTCATGTTCTCCGACCGTGTGGGCAAGGGACTTCCTATCTGGCTCCCCAAAGGCACGCAGCTGCGTCTGCGCTTACAGGATCTCCTGCGCAGGGTGCTCAAGCCTTATAACTATCAGGAGGTCATCACACCTGGTATAGGTTCTAAGAACCTCTATATCACCTCGGGCCATTATGCCCACTATGGCAAGGACGCTTTCCAGCCCATCCATACGCCTGAAGAGGATGAAGAGTACATGCTCAAACCCATGAACTGTCCTCACCACTGCGAGGTTTACGCTCGCAAGCCGCGTTCCTATAAAGACCTGCCGCTCCGCATTGCTGAGTTCGGTACGGTGTTCCGCTATGAGAAGAGCGGAGAGCTTCACGGACTGACCCGCGTGCGTACGTTTACCCAGGACGATGCGCATATCTTTGTGCGTCCCGACCAGGTAAAGGCTGAGTTTGAGACGATCATCGACATTATCCTTAAGGTGTTCCATATCTTTGGTTTCAACGATTACGATGCACAGATTTCGCTGCGCGACCCCAAGGATAAGGAGAAGTACATCGGCTCCGACGAGATTTGGGAGGAGAGCGAGAATGCTATCCGTCAAGCATGCAAGGAGAAGGGACTCCACACGCATGAGGAAATCGGAGAGGCTGCCTTCTATGGGCCTAAGCTCGACTTCATGGTCAAGGATGCCATCGGCCGTAAGTGGCAGCTCGGAACCATACAGGTGGACTACAATCTGCCCGCCCGTTTCAAGCTGGAATACACTGCGGAGGACAACTCGAAGAAGACTCCCGTGATGATTCACCGCGCACCCTTCGGTTCACTGGAGCGTTTCACCGCCGTGCTCATAGAGCATACAGCCGGTCATTTCCCACTTTGGCTGGCTCCCGACCAAGTGGCTATCCTGCCAATCTCGGAACGATTCAACGACTATGCCCTGAAGGTGAAGAGGTATTTCGATTCCAAGGATGTACGTGCTTCCATCGACGACCGCAATGAGAAGATAGGCCGTAAGATTCGTGACAACGAGCTCAAGCGTGTGCCTTACATGGTGGTTGTAGGTGAGAAGGAAGCTGCCGAGGGACTGGTCTCCATGCGCAAACAGGGAGGCGGCGAGCAGGCTACGATGACCATGGAAGAGTTTGCCAAGCGCATCAACGATGAGGTAGTAGCCCAGTTGAACGCAGTGAATGATTAATCTACACAGAACATATAATAATGGTGAGCAGTTTCTGAACGCTGTTCACCATTATTCGTTTTATTCGGCCGGAATCATTGACAGAAGGCTGAATTCAGACTTTTTCAGATAGACGATAGACAGCCATGATAGGAGTCTTTTTCTCCGGACGATTCGGGAACCAGCTGTTTCAATATGCCTACGCCCGTTATCTGCGATGGCTCAGAGGCGACAAGGAGCCTATGCTCTTTAATTTCTATATGGTTACCTCGGGCGGTAGTAGCAACGATGGTTTTGAAGACAAGCTGAAGCACCTCAAAGTTCTTCCTTATAAAACCCTGACCAACATGGGCATGATGCTTCGTTTAGGCAGCATCAAGCAGAAGATAGCCTACACGGCCTTCAGATTTTCCCACCCTGAGAATAGTGAGGCGCTTGTCCGGCTACTTCTTCAATATGGCATTCTCAGAGATGTCTGTGAGCCCAGAGCATCTTCTGGCGAGGTGAATACGGATATTTTGTCCCATAAGGACTTGTTCCTGTCTGGCTATTTTCAAGAGACAGATTATCTGAAGGAGATTCGTCCTTTGTTGCTTGACGAGCTTACACCGGTAGCTGACGTTCTTCCCCATAACAGAGAATTGATGAGAAGCATAGTCTCCTCAAATGCTGTCTGTGTTTCCATTAGACGTGGAGACTATCTCTCGCCGTCCAATAAAGATGCATTCTACGTGTGTGACAAATCTTATTTCGACAAAGCCATTCAAAAGATGGAAACGCTGATAGACAACCCGACCTTTGTCTTCTTCTCCAATGATATAGACTGGGTAAGGCGTAACATACATGTCGATGCCCCATGTCTCTATGAAAGAGGCGATGATCCGGAATGGGAAACAATAAGGCTGATGTACAATTGCAAGCATTTTATCATCAGCAATTCCACATTCTCCTGGTGGGCCCAGTTCCTCTGTCGAAATGAAGAAAAGATAGTCGTTTCGCCCGACAGATGGTATAATATTCCTGAATGGTCCAATAGTCTTATCGAGAGTGCGTTCATTAAGATTCCCAGCTAAGAGTAATTGAGCCACGTCTAAGGGAACACTGTCATTTCAGGGAAGGTGGTTTGCAAGATAATAATTTAAGGTTCAATGCAAAAGAAATCACTCCCTTTCTTTGTCGGTTCAAACTATTTTTCGTAATTTTGCACGCTGAATTGGGTGTGTAATACCCTTTTATACAATTAGAAGAACTTTAATATAGTTGAATGAAGAATGACAAAATGAAGTTGCAGTACCGCGTGAATGAGCAAATTCACGTCAGGGAAGTAAGAGTTGTTGGCGATGATGGCGCCGAGGTGATGTCTACGCGACAAGCCATAGAGAAGGCGCGCCAGTTGGGGGTTGACCTCGTAGAGATATCGCCAAACGCCCAGCCGCCTGTTTGCCGTCTTATCGACTATTCAAAGTTCCTCTATCAGCAGAAGAAACGTAAGAAAGAGATGAAGGCCAAGCAGGCCAAGGTGGAAATCAAGGAAATACGCTTTGGACCTCAGACCGACGAGCACGACTATCAGTTCAAGCTCAAGCATGCGCAGGAGTTTCTTGAGGAGGGCAATAAGGTCAGAGCTTACGTATTCTTTCGCGGTCGCAGCATCCTCTTCAAAGAGCAGGGCGAAGTTCTCCTGTTGAGATTCGCCAATGATCTTGAGGAATATGGAAAAGTGGAGCAGATGCCAAAGCTCGAGGGCAAGAAGATGTTCCTCTATATGGCACCCAAGAAGAGTGGAGTCGTGAAGCAGAGCCAACAGAAGCGTGACAGGCTCGCTGCCGAGGCTGCTGCGAAAGAAAAGACAAGCAAAGAAACAACGAACCCACTTATGGATGAGGATTCGTCGCAGGAGACAGAGTCGGAGGAAATGCCTCTTTCTGGGGGCATCTTCGATAATGCCAAGAACGGAACGGAAGCGCTCAAGAAGCTCAAGCATTAGAACATACTGAGTGGTACCGCCTGGTATATGCGTTGCCACCTTTTAATACAAACAAATTAAAACAAAAAACAATGCCAAAAGTTAAGACAAACTCCGGTGCTAAGAAGAGATTCACGTTCACCGGAACAGGTAAGATTAAGAGACATCATGCTTACCACAGTCACATTCTGACTAAGAAGACAAAGAAGCAGAA
>OMVH01000034.1 GCA_900314365.1 uncultured Prevotella sp.
GTTTTGGGTTACATATATAGGACTGATTAGTCATCAAATTTATTGCAAATATAGAATTTCATATTCAAATTCTAAAGAATTTTGCTCATTTTTTGCCTTGTAACATTATCCCCTTGTCCATTTTTATGTATTCTTAGCTATCAGGCATTAGATTGAGTAGTGAAGGAAGACTTTAATTTCTTAGTCAAAATTAGAGGATAATCCGTAGAAAATCGTTATTTTTGCACAAAATTGTCGGTATTGAAGTCCTTCAGGTTCCTATTCCCCGTTGTTGCCGTCGCGTTGCTGGCGGCTTGCTCTGCCACGAAGTTTGTGCCGGACAACAGCTATCTGCTCGAAAAGGTGGAGCTGAAGTCCGACGCCAAGGATTTCGACGTGACGGGACTGGAGCCCTATATCCGGCAGAAAGCCAACTCGCGCTGGTTCTCCATTTTCAAGATTCCCCTGGGCACTTACTCGCTCTCGGGGCGCGACAGCACCAAGTGGGTGAACCGAACGCTGCAGAAGATCGGTGAGAAGCCCGTCGTCTACGACACCGTCCAGGCCAGGCTCTCCTGTGCAGACCTGAAGCTGGCCATGCAGAATATGGGCTATATGCATGCCTCCGTCGACCTGCATACGAAGGCTAAGGGGAAGAAAATCAAGGCTGTCTACACGCTCCATCCCGGAGAACCCTACCACATACACTCTGTGAGGTATCGCATCGACGACCGGCAGATAGACTCGCTGCTCCAGCTCGACAAGCCAGAGAACCAAGGACTTCATGCCGGCGACCGCTTCACCACCGACCGGCTGGACGCTGAGCGCGACCGGGTGGCCAGGCTGCTGCTCGACCGCGGCTACTTCAGATTCCATAAAGATTTCATCCGCTACGAGGCCGACTCCGCGTCGAACAGCAACGACATCAACATCTGCTTCCATCTGCTGCCCTACGTGAGCAGTGCGGAGAAGGAAGCCGGGCCCCATCCGCGCTATCTCATCAGAAAAATCAACTATCAGAGCACTGACAGCGCCGGAATGTTCCTGCGCCGGAGCATCCTTCTCGACAACACCAGTCTGCAGCCCGGCCACGTGTTCAGTGCTTCAGCACTGCAGAACACCTACAACAACTTCGCACGTCTTCAGGCCGTGAGGTTCACCAATATCAGCTTTCGTGAGGTTCCCGACTCCGGTCTCCTCGACTGCGACATCCAGCTCACGCCCGTCAAGCCCAACACACTCATCTTCCAGCCCGAGGGCACCAATACAGCCGGCGACCTCGGAGCGGCCGTGTCGCTGACGTGGCAGAACCGGAATCTTTTCCGCGGAAGCGAGTTGTTCAGCGTGGAGCTGCGCGGGGCCTTTGAGGCTATCACCGGCCTTGAGGGCTACAGCAATCAGGATTACCAGGAGTATGGCGTGAGCACCAAGCTGACGATAGCCCGTTTCCTGGCTCCCTTCCTCTCAAGGTCGTTCCGTCGCCAGCCCGGTGCCAGCACCGAATTCTCAGTGTCGTGGAACTTGCAGAACCGTCCGGAGTTCCATCGCAGAGTCTTCAGCACGGCCATGCGCTACCGTTGGAGCGAGCCCGGGCATCATCTGGCCTACCGCTTCGACCTGCTCGACCTCAACTACGTCTACATGCCGTGGATTTCGGCCACGTTCAAGCACGACTATTTGGACAGTGTGAGCAACCGCAATGCCATTTTGCGCTACAACTACGACAACCTCTTCATCATGAAGATAGGTTTCGGACTGCGCTACAGCAACGGCTCCAACTCCTTCCGGGCCAATGTGGAGACGGCGGGCAACGTGCTCAACGGCGTGTCGCATCTGCTCGGGCAAGGGAAGAACGGCAACGGGCAGTACACGCTCTTCAACATCGCCTACGCACAATACATGAAGTTCGATTTCGACTATACCCATATCTTCCAGTTCGACGCTGACAACTCGCTGGCCTTGCACACCGACTTCGGCATAGCCTGGCCCTACGGCAACAGCACGGTGCTGCCCTTCGAGAAACGCTATTTCTCCGGCGGACCCAACTCCGTGAGAGGCTGGGGAGTGAGGGAACTGGGCCCCGGACGGTTCCGCGGTACTGACGGACGAATAGACTTTATCAATCAGACGGGCGACATGAAATTCGACCTCAATGCCGAATACCGCACGAAGCTCTTCTGGAAGTTCAATGGGGCCGTCTTCGTTGACGCAGGAAACATATGGACACTGCGCGACTATCCCGAGCAGCCTGGAGGACAATTTCAGCTGAAGAACTTTCTCCGGGAGATTGCCGTTGCCTATGGATTAGGCATCAGGCTGAACTTCGATTATTTTCTTGTCAGATTCGACATGGGTATGAAGGCCATTAACCCTGCTTATACGTCGGACGAAGAACACTACGCCATTTTCCATCCCGACTTCGGCCGCGACTTCTGCTTCCACTTTGCCGTGGGCCTTCCCTTCTAAGCTGAATTATTCATAGAGCCAAAAAAGAGAACGTTTCGGTGCACCCCGATAAACTCAGTGGTTTTGGTTCTTAGTTTTATAACCAAAACCAAGAAAACCTCTTTGTGCCAGCGTCAAGGGCCAAAGCCCTTTGCCGTTGCCGGATGATGGCTTGTAAGAGGCTACGCCTCTGACCGCCATCACCCATCAAACGGCAAATCCTCCTCCGTCGGATAATGACGCTGGCACAAAGAAAAACCTTAAAAACACAGCCCTACCCGAACAGTCTTTTCCTGATTTTGGTTGTCGTGATTTTGCTTGTTCTTTCATCTGCCATGCCTGAAAAAGTTGTCATTCGTCTTTTCCATGAATATATCCGTCTTGCTATTTTAGAATACAGAGATTCGTTTAGTATCGGGGTAAGTGCTGACAGTGCATCGCGATAGCTTGTTTTCAAGGTTTTCCTTTACGTCAACGC
>OMVH01000010.1 GCA_900314365.1 uncultured Prevotella sp.
AAACGGATTTTAGCAGTAAGCCCCGACCAGAAAGAATCCAGGCCGGGGCTTTCTCATGCATTTGTGTTTCTTGGTTAAGGGTTAATGAAAGGGTGTCGTGCAGGCTTGTCCTGTAGAGTGTGTTGCCCCATGACACTATTTTGGTTCTTCGTCTGTTGCTTTATTGTTCCAGCCACACCGGTCCCAAAAGACCTGAAGGCTGCAGCTCGCTGTCCTTGTTGAGGTATGTGAATGTGTGCCACGTTGTGCGCTTGTCCTTAGGGAGGGCTTCTTCTTCGATGAGCTTGTTGCGCCAGTTGTTGACCACTTCCACTTCGATGGTATTGGTGCCTTTCTTCACGAACTTGCTGATGTCGAGTTTGTAGGGGGCTGTCCACACACCACCCGCATACTGCCCGTTGACCTTCACTTTGGCCATGACCATCACTTTGCCAAGGTCAACGTAGAGCGGTGTTGGGGGCAGGGAGCGGAGCTTGAAAGAGTTTGAGTAGATGGCAGTACCACTAAAGTATTTTATTTTAGGGTCGGCCGACTTTGTCCAGTCAGAGAGAGCTTTCATCTTCACCGGTTCTGTGGGACCGCCTTTTTTAGGATCGAAGCTCACAGTCCAGCCTTTGTCGAGGACTGTCACTTCCTTAGGCAGAGGATAGTTCTCAGCCGTGAGTGGGCTGAGGGCAGCCTTGTTGGTACCATCGAAGACGATGAAGGCACTTTCGAAAGCCTGTAGCTGCATGGGTACCGACGTGCGTCCGTTGGCTACTGAGTACTGGGGAAGCTGCCTGATGACAGCTGTCTGGGGATTCCATAGTTCGGGCTTGCCTGAGGTTGTACGGAAAATTCCTGTGAAGGAAAGGCTGGAAGGAGTCTGGTTCGAAATGAAGTAGGCATCCTTTCCATCAATGCACCGATGGATGAAGAGTAGGGAGTCTGCATCGTGGTCGGCGGTAAAGTCGGGCGCAATGCCGAGGTCAGTCAGCACCCTCTCCATAGTGGTCTTTTCATAGATACGGCCCTTACCGAACTTATGCCATGAGGCTCCTGCCGGAGTTTCAGCATTCCAAAGGCTGTTGGCAGTGTTGGCCACAGCTTCGTCGGCAGTGGGATAGTCCTGCAGACTGGGCGAGCGTCTGGGGCGTGGACCTACCACCGTGAGTCCGTCAGCCACCATTTCCTGCAGGCGCGCCAGCAGTTCGGGACGCATGGTGTCCTGCGGAGGAAGCACCAGAACGGCATAACTCATACCGCTTTCTAAGAGCAGACGTCCGTTGACGACACTTGCGTGATGGAGCAAGACATCGGCATTGATATAGTCGAACGAATAACCGCGGGGCAGTTCGGGCTGACGAATGCCTGTCATCTTGGGTGCGTCCTCTCCGATGAAGTAAGCTGCGTCGGCGATGTACTGTCCTTGTTGCAGCATGTAATTGCAACGTTTGAGGTAGCGTGCAAAGACATCAAGCTGACCGAACCACGTGTTGTGGCGGTTGAACTCGTTGCCGTAGGGAGCATTGATGCCCGGTTCGCGCTCGTCAGGCTGTTCCATGAACACATGAAGGAGCGTGGAGTTGATACCCTCTGTGAAGAACCGGTCGCCGCGCTGCTTCATCTCGGCAGGATAGCGGCTGTAGTCTGGACCGCCGCAGGTGAAGCTTTCGGCCCATACTTTCGGCTTGCCGTAGATATGAGCGCAGGAGGATGCACATCGGTTCTCGATATTCCCCAAATCGCCCACACTCCAGAACTCGCCTGCAATCTCATCAGATTGGCTGCCATAGAGCAAGAACTCACTTGGAAAGCCCCAATGACCGTAGTTCTCAAGCCAAGTGGTGAGTCCATGTTCGTGGCTCACCTTGCGCAGACCGCCCACGTACTCGTAGGCCACCTGGTCGGCGACGAAACGGCGCAGGTCCCACAGAAAGCGGTCGGAGATGTCCTCGCTGCCCACTACGTTGCCGGCAAGTACGGGCAGATATTTCACGGGACTGTAGCCATAGCGGTCGGTGAACTGGCTTATAAGGGAGTCGGTCCAGTTTTGGCCGCCCGTCTCGTAGCTGTCTTCAACTACCACCTTGAAAGTCTTGCGGTCTTCAGCTGGTATGCGGCGCAGAATTTCGCCGATAAACTTGTCGAAATGGTAGGCCACGTGCTTGCTGCTCATCTTGTCCACTTCGAGTCCTATTCCTTCAGGCGAGGCCGGACCGTTGGTTTGTCCCGTAGTGAGCATTGCCGTGCGCATGATGGTCCACTTGCCTTTCGGTGCGCGCCAGGTGAGAGTGCCGTCGGAAGACACTTGTGATGTAAGGTCGACAACCTTGTTCTCATCTATCACCATGTTGGTGTCATTGTAGGAAGGTTGTTGCGGCCACATGTATTCCGGCCAAAGAGGCTGTGGGGTCTGGAACATCTTTTGGAAGGTCTTTTCCGGATAGCGTTCTACGCGTGGCACCTCGGAAAGCTTCACCGACTCTATCGACGAGGCATCGCCGCTGAACTTGAGACTGAAATACTGTCCCGAGGTCTCAGGCAATGAAACCACGACCGGAGCATAAGGAACGAAACCCACATTGGTGTTGGAGTTGCTGCGGTCGATATCGATGTGCTTGATAAGTTCCTCTTTGCCGTTCTCGCTTATGTAGAGATCGGCAGCGATGTGCATGGGCTTATGCTGCGGCTGGATTTCGATGCTGCGCACGGTGACAGGTCTCTCGGCTGAGAGCATCAGTGAGTGCCCATCGGGACCCGGGGCTGTTTTGAATTTTATCTTCGAAGTGATGGCTGGGAATGCGATGACGCGTACGTCCTGGGCATGGGAACCCACGATGGGAAGTTTTCCACTAAAGGTCTTTCCACCCTCGATGTCAATTGATTTAGAAGCTAAGTAGCGCATCGACCGTTCGGGCGTTATCCACGGTCCACCAGACTGGCTCCAGCCCGGACTGTTGAAGATGCCTATTTCGATACCAAGGTCGCCAGCTGTTTTAAGGGCTGTATGGATGATTCTCCACCATTCGTCGGAGAAGATTTTTACCTTGCCATAAGCGATTGTGGACTCGCCAATGTTACCGATGAAGGCGCGGTTGATGCCAGCTTGCTTCATGGCCTGGAGGTCGCGGCGGACCCCTTCCTCAGAGATGTTGTCCGACATCCAATACCAGTAGACTGCCAGTTTCTGACTGCTGGGAATGTTCTTGAATTTGGCCGCCATACTGCTGAGATTTTCAGCAGCAACGGCCCCTGTCGGACTGCAAAGCCCGAGGGTTGCCATAATGGCTATCAGCGGAAATACCCTTTTCATGATAAGTTCAGAGTTGCTTGTATGCTGCAAAATTAGTGAAAAAATCACGCCCTCACGGAATTTTGTTGATGCTTTGTCATTCAATATTTGACAAAGTTACTTTGTTTATTGACCAAGCGTTTCTGCTTCGCGTGCGTACCTTATTTTATTAGTGGTGGTCATAGCAAATGCAGACGTTATTCTGGTCATATATGTCGTGTATTCAGTATTCCTTATAAAACGGTCAAACACATGTCAGAAAATGGTGCGACATCTGTCGCACGTAGTATGAAGATGAGGCACTCGTATGTATGAAGTGCATGTGCATCCGGCAAAGCAAAGATAAAGAATAAAAGAGACAAACACAAGTTTTGAAAAAATGTGTACAATAATTTTGTGGTTCAATAAATTTTAGTAATTTTGCCGTCAAAACCAGTCTTAGTGGTGAGGTCGCCTCAACACGGCATCACAACCCTATGGCTTCCCCCACCCTAAATCAAGGAGAATCTCCTTCCAATAGGACTTTAAACGAATACTATTCAAACGTCGTATAACTAAACATTAAATAATAAAAGTATCTATGAGCTCTCAAAAGAAGAATTGGGCAGCAATCATTATCATGTTCTGCCTTTTTGCCATGATTGCTTTCGTCACAAACCTTTGCAGTCCTATGGCCGTTATCGTAAAGAATCAGTTTGGCGCCAGCAACTTTGCCTCTCAGATTGGTAATGCCGCAAACTTCATCGCCTATTTGGTGATGGGTATTCCATCGGGAATGCTGCTGAAGAAGTATGGTTACAAGGTGACCTCTCTTATAGCCGTTACGACTGGTTTCGTGGGTGTTTTCATCCAGTACATGTCGGGTTGGGAAAGCATCGGCAGTTTCTGGGTTTACGTCTTTGGTGCGTTCATCTCCGGTTTCTGCATGTGTATGCTTAACACGGTGGTCAACCCCATGCTAAACACTCTCGGTGGCGGTGGCAAGACAGGCAACCAGCTCATCCAGTTCGGTGGTGTCTGCAACTCGCTCGCAGCTGTAGCCGTAACCATCATCATGGGCTCGCTTATCGGTGATGCCGCAAAAGCCAAGATTTCAGATGCCACTCCTGCTCTCTTCATTGCCTTAGGCATCTTTGCTGCTGCCTTCATAGTGCTGCTCTTCTCGCGCATTCCTGAGCCTGAGCTCGAGGCAGCCAAGGCTCACGCCGCTATGGAAGCCAAGGAAAACAAGCCCAAGGAGAAAGACAAGTACAGTGCTTTCTCGTTCCGCCACTTCGACCTCGGTGTGCTTTGCATCTTCCTTTATATCGGTCTTGAGGTTGGCATCCCGACTTATGTCATGCAGTTCCTCACCACAGCTAAGGACGCTACTACTCCCGGTATCGGCATCGACGCCACTATTGCCGGAACAATCGTAGCCGTATACTGGTTCCTGATGTTCGTAGGCCGCTTCTTCGGCGGTGTGTTAGGCAAGAAATTCTCCTCTCGCCAGCAGGTCTCCTTTATGGCCATCATAGCCCTCTTATTCATCTTCCTCGGTATCTTCCTGCCGGAGAGCACACAGGTCAACATGCCTGGTGTTGACTGGGGCAACATGAAGATTATCACCGCACAGGTTCCCGTAGGCATCATGTTCCTCATTCTCGTCGGTCTCTGCACCAGTATCATGTGGGGCGGCATCTTCAATATGGCTGTCGAGGGTCTTGGCAAGTACACCAGCATCGCTTCGGGTGCCTTCATGACAATGGTCTGCGGTGGTGGCATTCTCGTTCCTCTGCAGGGCTGGGTTGCTGATATCAGCCACAGTTTCATGACCAGCTATATTGTGGTCATCATCTGCACGGCCTACATCCTCTTCTATGCTCTCGTCGGCTCGAAGAACGTCAACAAGGACATTCCGACAGACTAATCACACAGAATCATCATACAGGCCGCAGCTTAGTCACTTTCGCACTATGCTGCGG
>OMVH01000023.1 GCA_900314365.1 uncultured Prevotella sp.
CCGGGAGCCGGTGGCGGCGGATACCTCTACATGATAGCCAAAGACGAAGTGGCTGCCGCTCGCATCAGGCACATCCTTAACGACCATCCCATCAACGACAAGGCGCGCTTTGTCGACATGAGTCTCAGTCACACCGGACTGCAGATTAGCCGAAGCTGAACCTTAACTGTAACGACTCTTTTATGTTCAACTACAAATATCCTCATCCTGCAGTAACCGCTGACTGTGTAGTTTTCGCGGGCGAATGGCCGGAGACAAGCATTCTGCTGGTGAAGCGTGCCCATGAGCCTTACAAAGACTATTGGGCTCTTCCCGGTGGATTTATGAACATTGACGAGACGACCCAACAGGCTGCGGTGAGAGAACTACAGGAGGAAACGGGGCTCATGCTGAATTCTCTCCGCTGCACCGGTGTCTACGATGCAGTCGGCCGGGACCCTCGTGAGCGGGTGATTTCCGTGGCTTACGCGACGTGGCTCAACGAGGAGCTCCCCGTGAGTGGCGGCGACGATGCAGCCGAAGCCCTATGGGTGCCCTTGAAGAAAGCCTTTCCCTTAGCTTTCGATCACCTGCAGATTGTCGACGATGCGCTCAGTTGCCTAAGAGATAATAAGAACCTTGGCACAGACTGACTCCTATGAACTTCTTCACTCAAGTAGTCATACCGAGGGGCAGCTTCGAACTAAAGCCTTGTCAACCTATGCTTTTTGTGGGCAGCTGTTTCGCCGACGAGATGGGCAGACGCTTCACTGACAACCTCTTCCGCACATTGGTCAACCCCTTTGGCGTGATGTATAATCCCGCGAGTATCCTGCACACGGTAAGCCGATTGTCAGAAGACCATCAGCTCCCATTCACCACTTCGCAGCCAGCCTGCGCCGTGATAACCTTGGGTACCAACCACGTATATATTGAGAAATCAACGGGAGAGATTGTAGACAACTGTCAGAAACGCCCGCAAAAACTCTTCCACGAAGAGCAACTCAACGTTGACGAATGCTTCGGATTTCTCAGTCAGACCGTCGGTCTGCTCATGGAGGCAGCCCCTCAGGTGCAAATAGTGGTGACGGTGAGTCCCATACGCTACCGTAAGTATGGCTATCATGGAAGCCGTCTCTCAAAGGCCACACTGCTATTGGCTGCCGACCGCCTCACGCAGGTCTATCCCTCCCAGGTAAGCTATTTTCCTGCCTACGAAATCATGAACGACGAACTTCGTGACTACCGTTTCTATCGTCCCGACATGCTGCACCCCACGGAGCAGGCTGTCGACTATATTTACTCGGCTTTCGCCTCTGCCTATTTCGGCGAAGCGGCAGTCAGGTTCATCGAACGCTGGCACCCTGTCAGAGAGGCACTCATGCACCGTCCGCTGCATCCTGAATCAGACGAATATCAGTCGTTCATCAAGGCCACTCAGCAGAAGCTCCTACAGTTGCGCAAGGATTATCCCATGATGCCAGAACTGCCTTTCAACAAAGAGTAACCGGCCGGAACGGAATTCCTTTTCCACTCTCCCCACCCTATTCTATCCAAAGGACCGATACTCCCGCCGCAAGCCCTTTGAAGCCACAGCGAGGAATATCGGTCCTTGAACTTTTCTAATAATGCTAACAAGAAACGTCAGCACATTGCAGACTGACTACATACCGCCCATTTGTCCCATTGAGGAAGCCGGTGACGACTGTCGCTGAGAGTCGTTGAAGTCGTTGTTGATTTTGCTTTGCTTAGCCGAGAACTGCTTCTTCGTGTTACCGAAGTTCCACTTCACACTCAGGATGAATACTCTCATAGGAATGCGAATCCTCGTCATACTTGAGAAATCAGTCCCTTGTGAGAACGTGTTCATTTTGATTTTGCCTTCCATAGGACTGGCGTAGGCCGTGCTCACCTCCAAACGGTCCTTGAGGAAAGTACGTGTAAGTGAGACATTCATGAAGTCCATGCCACTCTGCCATCCCATGAGATTGTACTGCTTTGTTGTAGCAAATACGCCCAAAGATCCCTTTACCTTCCAGGGCAGTTGCTGTTCCAAGGAGAAGTAGCCCCTTGCGCCCCAGCCATGATTGCGCAGGTTGAGCTCGCGAGCCCGCCAGTCACCGTAGTTCACGGCACCGTTCATCATTAGCGTTGTGCTCTTGGTCAAGCCCCAACGGATATAGGCATTGAACGAGGTGTAGCTGCTCTTGCCCTTGTTGGCATATGTGGTGTTGAGGACGTCATTGTCCATAAAGGAGTAGTTCTCGGTCTCATTACCACAATAGTTTTCACTCAAAGTGAGGTTCATCATGAACTTTGGCGTAAAGGTATTGAACGTGAGAGCCACATCATGCGACCGTGCCACACTGAGGCTCGGGTTACCATAGCTCAGTGCGTTGGGATTGGTACGGTCGACATAGGGATTGAGCTGGGCGATACCGGGACGGGAGATGCGCATCGTGTAAGTAACGCCAAGATTCGTTGTCGGCGAGAAGTTGAAGCCCACGCTGCCCGATGGCACCAAGTCGCCATAATCCTTTTTGAAGTTGCGTTCACTGTGCCCGGCATACTTCACGTCCTCCAAAGTATACTCATAGCGCAAACCGGCACGGGCATTGAACTTCGTGGTTGTGAGCCGGTACTGTGCATAGGCGGCAAGGATGTTCTGCAAGTTGCGGTAGTTCACACTGTTGGCAGCATTAAGTACATCCTGTCCGTCGGTCACATCGTAATACTTGCTGTCGCTCTTATTACGTCGTGAAATCCACTTGGCGCCCGTTTCCAGCGTTTGCTCCTTACCGAAAGGCAGTGTAAAATCACCTTGAACAGTATGGCTGGTTCCCCAGGTGTGGGAGTCGGAGTAAAGGTCACCGGGCAACGTAGCTGTAGATGAAGCATCCTGTTCATAAAGCATCCTGTTCTTGTTGACACCGGGATTGTAGTCGAAGAGGTAGCTCAGCGTGAAGCTCGACGTGCGGTCGGCATTGAAGAATCGCTGGTAATCGGCACTGGCATTAAACCCCGTGAACTCGTTCTTCACACTGTTCTCAGCCTTATAACTGTAGCCCGAACCGAAGATTCCGCCATGGAAAGAGTACAGAGGCCACGCTGTATGATTGTCATTGCCACGGTTCACCCCCATGTTGACATTCACGCTGCTCAGCGAGTCAAGCTCGTAGCCCAGCGAGAGATTGCCCATTGCGAATGGACTCTTGAGCCGGTAGCTCATGGAATTTGTCAGCGTAGCATCGCCAGCCGAGGACTTCTGCACACGCTCGGACGCCATGCTGAGGTCGCCGCGTCCACGGTTGTCAAAGATACTGGCACTGTAAGTGAGCTTGCCTTGCTGCCCACCCACATAGGCACTGCCGGAATAGCCGTGATTGCTCAGGCGCACCTGCACGTTGCCACTGTAGCTGTTTACGCTTTCTGCCACTGCACCTTGTACATGCACGAGCTTGATGTCGAGCACGCCGGTGGTACCCTCAGCGTCGTACTTGGCTCCGGGTGAAGTGATGACATCAATGCTCTGAACCATGGAGGCGGGCACAGCCTTGGCTATCTGCGAGAGATTGGACTGATACATCTGATTGGGCTTACCATCGACGTAGACCGTAAAGCTGCCCGAGCCGTTGACGGTAATATTGTCCTGTGCGTCTACATTCACCATCGGTACCTTACGGAGCATGTCGAGCAGGTTCATGGTCTTAGAATCGACGTCGTCCTGCACGTTGTAGGTCATCTTGTCGGTGGTCATTTTCACCACCGGTCGCAATGCCGTCACCTCAACTGCCTTGAGCGACTTGGCATCGTCAATGATGAGCAGCTTGCCAAGGTCGAGGGCTGCCTCTCCGTTGAGCTTCAGTTCCCTCGTGATGGTCTGTCGGCCCATAGAAGCCACGGTGAGCACAAAATTACCGCGCCCTTTCACTCTCTGCGTGATATGTCCTTCGGCATCGGTCACCGACATGGCGACTGGTTTCTGCATGTCGGCCTTAGCGAAGACCCTCACCGTGGCGTAGGCCTCGCCCTCGTGGTTAAGGGAATCGAGGACCACGCCTGTAACCATTGTTTCCTGGGCTTGGGCCGAAACACAGCCCAAGAGCAACAGCACGGACATCAACAAAGCCTGCGCTGCCTTCTGAATGTTAAGTCTCATTATCCTGAAATTATTGTGTTTTGGTCGGCCATTGCAGCAAACTGCCGTTCAAAGTCCTGCATACCGAGCCCCAACAGCTTCATCTGACGGAACACCTGGGGAAGGATTTCGTCAATGAAAATCTGACGGCGCTTGGCAAAGATGGCGTCGTGAGCGCCCTGTGCCACAAAGTAACCTAAGCCACGCTTATTGTAGATGATTCCGTCGCGGGCCAGCTGGTCGTAAGCCTTCACGGCCGTATTGGCATTCACTTCCAAGGCTACGGCATACTCCCTCACACTGGGTATGCGGTCGTCAGCCTTGTAGTGGCCGGCGAGAATCTCGTCGGCCATTCGGTCAGCAATTTGCAGGTAGATGGCCTTGTCGTTTGAAAATGCCATTAGCCTTGAACTTTTAATTCCTCTTGATGGTCAGCTCCGAGTCGTCAATACTGCCCGAGCCCCCGATTTGGCGATGGAACTGACGCAGTGTACCCTTCACCTCCAGACTGCCACTGCCCGAGATGGTTGCAGAGGCCTCGTTGCAGTCGAGGAAGTTGAGCTCAGCATCACCACTTCCAAAAATCTTCAGAGTGGAATGGTCCACACGGTAGAGTGCGGTCTGCACATCGCCACTGCCCGCAATTGCAAGGTCTACCTTCTGAGCCTGTACCTTTTGGGCCTCGAAATCACCACTGCCAGAGACATTGAAGATGAAGTTGTTCGCGCATACAACTTCCTTTAACGACACGTCGGCACTTCCAGAGACTGCTATCGTCAGGTTGTTGAGCCGAAGATTGTTCTCAGCTGTAAAGTCGGCGCTGCCAGCCATAGCCACATAGTCGATACTTGGAGCCGTAACCCAGATATCCACATCATCGTTGTCGGCACCAAAGTGCACCTCGGTGATGCTCTTCCGTTTGTTTTTTCTCCATTCAGCCACTAAATTACCGTCCTTGGTGTAGATATTTACCCTCTCGCGAGTCTCCGGAGAGGCTTTCAGCGTGACCTTATAGCTGTTGCCCTGAACGAAGTGTACATCGAAGGCTCCGGCTGTAGTGATGCGATGGAAGGCCTCCACATTGATGTCATAACTCTTCTTGGCCGCTTCTACGTTATTTTTCTCTACGCGACAGGCCGAGACACTCAGCATGGTGGAAGCCACGAGGACAAAAGTGAACAAAGTTTTCATAATACTTATCTTTAATATTGAACGCTAATTAATCCATTTATTGTTGATTACCTGCAATGACTTGTACTTGCGGTAGGCAAACCAGTAGCAGAAGATGATGAAAGCAAAGTGAAGCACAAAATAGATTATCTTGTCAACAGTGTCGTAGAAGACGATGGTAAACGATTCGCCATAGAAGAGTGGCAAGACGTGCTTCACTGTCAATACTGTAAGAAGCATGATGAGCTGCACCACAACAGCCCAACTCACAAACCCCAACACAAACGGATGCTTGCGAAAGAGACTGCCCGTGAGCAGATAGGACGCATGAAACGACAGCAAAGCGACGACCCAGTAGGGCCAGG
>OMVH01000041.1 GCA_900314365.1 uncultured Prevotella sp.
TGTCGGGATTACTGGACTCGAACCAGCGACCTCGCGCCCCCCAGACGTGTGCGCTACCAACTGCGCCAAATCCCGAACATGCATTTCCTTGAATGCGAGTGCAAAGGTAAGCTGATTATTTCAAACGTGCAACTTTTTAACAGTATTTTTTGCGTCTAACCTGTATTTTCGCCTCTGACAACGGTAGCGAAGGCCTTTCAGAGCGTTTTTTCCTTCTTTACAAATGCTCTTAGGGTGGATACTGAGAACGGATGTTATGCAGACAGAGAAAAATAGTAGGCAAGGTCTTTGTGAGAAAACAAGGATTTACTTACTTTTGCATAGATGAAAACAACTTATAAGTCAGCGGCCATTAGCCTGTCGCTTCTTCTGTGCACGGTCTTTGCAGCCTTGGCGAGTCTTTGTGTCGGTTCGGTGGATATCCCCGTGCGCGACGTATTCTCCATACTAGCAGGACAGGACGGTAGTTCTGAGAGCTGGCGCTTTATTGTCGTAGAAACCCGACTGCCCCAGACGGTTACAGCCATGCTCTGTGGCGCAGCTCTGTCGGTGAGCGGACTGCTTTTGCAGACAGCTTTCCGCAATCCTCTTGCCGGTCCTTCCATATTCGGCATCAATAGTGGAGCCGGTCTCGGCGTGGCTGTGGTCATGCTGGCTTTGGGTGGTTCCATTCAGGCCGGAAGCTACTCCGCCGGTGGCTATGCGGCCATACTGTTAGCTGCCTTTGCAGGCGCAATGGTTGTAACGGGCGTAATCTATTTCTTTTCCAATATTGTCAGAGGAAGCGTCATGCTTCTCATCATTGGCATTATGATTGGTTATCTCGCTTCTTCGGGCATATCATTGCTCAACTTCTTCGCTACCGAAGAGGGAGTCCGTTCCTATATGGTATGGGGTATGGGCAGCTTCAGTGGCGTTTCCCTGCGCCAGTTGCCTCTTTTCTTCACGGTTACCATTGCCGCATTGGCCGGTGCCTTCTTGCTAGTGAAGCCTCTTAACGCCCTTCTTCTTGGAGAGGAATACGCCGAGAATCTTGGAGTAAATATTGTCCGTACGCGCAATCTACTGCTTGTTGTCACCGGTCTGCTCACGGCTGTGGCGACAGCCTTCTGCGGTCCGATAGCCTTCATCGGCCTTGCGGTGCCTCACATCGCCCGGTTGCTTTTGGGTACAGGGAACCACCGTGTGCTGTTGCCGGCCACGATGCTCTGCGGCTGTGTCGTTACTCTGGTGTGCAGTATGCTTACTTATTTGCCGGGCGAGAGCGGAGTAATCCCCATCAATGCCGTGACGCCACTAGTAGGGGCTCCCGTGGTTATCTACGTGATAGTGAGAAGACGTTGAGAGACTGCAGATTATTTGCACTTTATGATGTCGTTCCATCGTGTAGTGTAGCAGGGACTGCGCAGGTCGTGCTTGATGGCGTCGCTGAAGTGTGCGGCCTTTCCTTGTCCACCCTGAGCTGTGTATTGTTGTGAGGCCAGTACAATGGTCTCGCTGCCTCCCTGTTTGTTTATCTTGTCAATGACTTTGTCAAGCAGGTGCATTTTGTTGAACCGGCCGGCGTCGAAGTCGATAAAATTAGTCTGAATATGTGCTGCGTCGCTGATATTAGTCACGATGACACCTGCACGCTTGTAGCGGTAGCCCTTGCGGAAGATGGCTTTCAGACAGTTGAGGGCATTGTGCACAATGACCTGAGTGGCGTTGTCGGGAGTCAGAAGGACGGCGCTCGTGAAGCCTTCGTACTGGGGCAGGTCTTCGCGGAAACGGTTGGTTTCAATGAATACCATCACCGTCTGGCAGACTGAATGCTGGCGGCGCAGTTTCTCTGCGCACCGTGCAGCGTAGTTCGACACGTGAGTGCGCAGGCCGTCGAAACTGTCGGTCATCTCAGGCAGACTGCGGCTTGTGCAGATGCTTTTCTTGGCCCTCATCTCCTCCATGGGAATACAGTCGGTTCCGTTGAGCTCGAGCCACGTGCGCTCTCCCGTTACGTGGAATTCCTTTTTTACCCAAAGTCGTGGCTTCATGGCGAAGTCGAAAGCCGTGTTGATGCCTATACCCTCCAAATGTTCCTGGTGGCGACGGCCTATGCCCCACACCTCTTTTACAGGGAACAGTCTGAGTGCCTTCTGTCGTTTCTCGTCGGTGTCGATAAGACAGCAATGGTTGTAACCCGGGTAGTCCTTGGCAAAGCGGTCGGCACACTTGGCAAGTGTTTTCGTCGGTGCTATGCCTATACTCACCGGCATGCCGGTCCATTTAAGAATCTTCCTGCTGAGCTCTTCACCCCATTCTTTAAGGTTGAATCTGTCCATGCCGTCGAGTATGCAGAAAGCCTCGTCGATGGAGTAGCGGCAGAATCCTGGCGAGGCCTCGCGGATGATGTCCATTACGCGTTGCGTCATATCGGCGTAGAGCTCGTAGTTGCTTGAGAAGGCAGTCACCTTAGAGGAGGCGAACTGTTGCTGCATCTTGAAGAAGGGCATGCCCATGGGAATGCCTATTTGCTTGGCCTCACGCGACCTTGCCACCACGCAACCGTCGTTGTTGCTCAGCACCACTACCGGTTTCCCCATCAAATCAGGTCTGAACACACGCTCGCAGCTCACGTAGCAACTGTCGCAGTCGCAAATGGCATAGAATGTCATTCTGCCCTCCTTCGCCACCTATGGCGTGAGATGAGCAGTATGAGTATCGCGGCAAGGCTCACGCCGCAGGAGAGCACAACAAGGAAGAAGAAGCGGCGGTAGCCCAATGCAGCCTGCATGTTGCCTGAGGCTGTGAATGGGAGCATCACGGCGATTCCCATGAGTGAGCGCGAAGCCTGTGGCGAAAGAATGCGATGGCTGCCTGGAGGCGGAAACACGCTTAGACGGTAGGGCGCTATGCCCATGCCAGTACCGAAGCCTTGGGCCATGACGACAGCCGCGATGCTCGAGAGCCCTGAAGGATGGACGAAGCTCAGCCACAGCCATCCTCCCGTAGGCAGAGTGAAGAGCAAGGCGAGCAGCAACCACATCTTTCCACTGGGATAGCGCCGCAGCAGATATTCGCTGAGCACGCAGCCTCCGATGAGTGACAGCACCCCCAGTGTACCCTGCACGTAGGCCACTTCCTGAGGCGAGAGGCCCATGCCACCGCTACTGCGAGGGTCGATGAGAAAGAGTGTCGTCATGGGCCAAAGCAGTGATAAGGGTAAGAGATAAAGCAGAAGGAACATAATCCAAGGCCATGCCTTGGGGCTCTTGGCAATGACAGCGCACTTGTCGACGAATCGGTCGAAGAGACTCTTCATTTGTGGCTGAGCCATGATGCCGGCTTCGCGGGGATAGGGCAGCAGGAACAGTTGAGCCACGAGCAACACGAGACAAACAGCCGATGCAATGTAGCACACGTGCATCCATGACGAGCGAATAGCCCGCGAGAGTACTTCCATGTTGCCGCCCACCATGACGAGCACCCCTAAGCCTCCTAAGAGGGCTACGATGAGTGTGTAGAAGTTCACCTTTGACACAAGGCGGGAGCAACGCGGGCCCAAGGCTGCCATGCAGAAATTGGAAGCCACAATGTCGTGGAGAGCTCCCCACAGGGCAAGCGCGAAGTAGAACACCATGCACTCCATCTTCCAGTTTGGCTCCTGCAGTGAAAAGCCTATACCACCCATGGAGAGTACAATGAGCAGCTCCATCTCGAAAAGGAAGAAACGGCTGCTGCCCAGTTTCCGCATCCATGGACGCACGAAGGGCTTGAGGATATAGGGTACGAGGAGCCACCCCAGGAAGAAGGTGACGGCTCTCACGTGCAGGCCCAGCCGACGCAGCATGACCAGTGAGAAGGCGAAGAGGAAGGTGAACACAAGCCCCCTGAAGAGACCGAGCACGGGCAGCCACGTCCATAGGCTGTGCAGCCTTAACGACGGAGGTGCGGAAGCGCATGTCCTTTGGAGGAGTTCTCTCGGGTTCATTTCCTATACCTTATTATATATACTACATCTGTGTGAGTTGGGCGTGCGGACAGTGCTAATAGAGTTTCTTAATCTCGGCCCCTACGTAATAGTGGCTGAGAATAGCGTCGTGCTTGAAGCCCTGCGCTCCCATCATGGCGGCTCCAATCTGGCAGAGGCCTACACCGTGTCCCCATCCGGCCCCTGTGAGTGTGAAGCCTGAGGGAATGCCGTCGGTGACGTTGAGTTTATCCACGACGAAGGCACTGCTGTAGAGATGGCTGTTGCTCAGTGCCCGTCTTATCTCGAGCTCCTTGCCAATAATGAAAGTGGTCTTGGTGCCAACAATTTTCAGTCGGCTGATGCGGCCGCTGCGTCCGCGCTCCAATGGGATTAGGTCGGTCACCTGTCCGAAGTCTATTTTCAGTTTCTCCTTGAGCAGCTCACTTATTTCAGCCTGAGTGAGAGTGACGTGCCAACGGTAGAAGTCGGCTGTCTCAAGGTCGTAGTCATTGAGCACCTGCGAGAGCACCTTTAGGTCGTGCGTGTTGCAGTAGGCTGGCGGGGCACTGCGAATCCATTGCTCAGCGTTGGCCTCAACAGTGAGATCGGGCAGTGCGCCCTGTGTGTTGTCGACAACAGCCTTCAGGTAGGGCTTAGGAGTGTTCTCCCAGCAGTACTGGAATTCCTCGGTGATGCCTCCGCAACATTTGCTGAAGCGTGCGTCGCAGATGTCGCCTTCGTAGAAGAGTACCTGCCCGCGAGTGTCTCTGACAGCCTGTGCCGCCACAGGACTTGTCTCCATGGTGATGCCCTGATAGCGCTGACAATGGTCGTCGGCGCATACGTCGAAAATGGTATGATCCTCCCGGTCGTACCAGCGGATAAGCTCGTCGTCCTTCTTGATGAACGAGAAGAAGCTGTTGCCGCTGTCTTCGGCTTTGCGCCGCTTTTCCATTTGTGCCAGCAGCCAGGAACGCGAGATTACGGCATGAGCCTTGAGAAACTCCAGTCCTGCCGTGGCTCTCATCTCACTCGACACCACGCTCTCCAGATAGCTCTCCACGGGTAGTTCGTTGATGGCGCACACTTTGCTTTCCTCCACAACGAAGTGCAGAGTGCCGAGGAAAGTCTGGGTCTCCTTACGCTCCCAGTGGAAGTTTACTCCGATGGTGACATCGGAAATGGAGAAGGAAGCCAGGCCCTTGAGAGGTCGGAAAGAGAGTTCGCGGTAGAGATTGCCGTTCCATAGGATAGCGCCCTCGGCGAAGCTCACTGTCTGAGGGCCTGTCACCTGGTCGCCCTTGGCCTCATAGGGGGCGTTGAGCGTGAATTTCACTTCGCGGCCGCTCACAATGCCTACCGTCACCTGAGGCTCGTGGTGGCGGAAGAGTGCTGCTATGGTGCCTAACGGCGTAGCTGGATGTTTTTTGAGTTTATCCATAATGTATCGTAGATTCAGTCCGGAATCAGATTCCATCGTCTGAAGGCGACAGAGTCCTGCCCGGAGTTTGCTCACAAGGATGAATTCGCTTTACAGCGCGGTACACTCGACTTACAGGAGCAGTGGGCATGCCGGAACGCTGGCCTTGTACTTGCAAATATAGAAATTTTCTTTGAGATAACGGGTCACCCGATAAAGTTTTTCTGGCCCTGCATCAAAAGTCAGTTCTGTCAGTAGGGTCCGGATAAGCTGTGAGTGGAGCAAAACATAGAGGATTTAACCATGAAGAAGTCCTTTTGGAAACAAGACTCGGCAGGTCTCAAAAGCCGGAAAAGTTCGGGTGAACGAACATAAAGAGACAGAAGTCATGCTCCTCAAGAGGCGAATCAACTCTGCAGAGGGAGACCTTCCGACCGTCTGTAACCAAGAATTGAAGGGATAAGGAAAGAAGATTACTTTCTCCCCATTAGTGTTTCTTATTTGCAAATCAGAAGTGTCCTTAGGATGCTGATGGCCACGAGGACAGCGCTCTGCGTGGGTGGCAGAATGACATGAAGACGGTGGACCGCCGCGAGGCTCGCCACTATTGTGGGCGAAGCACTTGCTATGATGGGTTATGTCCCGGTGCTGATGTCTGGTTGTTCTCGGTGCAAGATGACCTCAAATTGAGAGAGTGTGCAATGGAAAACTTTGATTTTTGATACGGAAAAAGGTGCGTTAAATA
>OMVH01000098.1 GCA_900314365.1 uncultured Prevotella sp.
TCAGAATAATCGGAGTAATCAAAAAGACTATGATCTCCCTGGATTCCTCTATTCTTCCTGTCAGAGGCGTTCGCAAATCAAAAAAATAATTAAAAGACAAGATTCCTGTAGCATTTATTTTGCTTTTTCAGAGAAAGTTCGTAATTTTGCACGCTGTTTGGAATAAGTATCAAAACGAATACAAAAAGGTAGCAATGTCTAAGATTTGTCAGATTACCGGAAAGAAGGCACAGTTAGGTTGCAATGTGTCTCACTCAAAGCACCATACGAAGCGCAGCTTTGATGTCAACCTCTTCAGCAAGAAGTTCTATTATGTGGAGCAGAATTGCTGGATTAACCTCAAGATCAGTGCAGCTGGTCTTCGTCTTATCAATAAAGTCGGTCTTGACGCCGCCCTGAAGCATGCTGTTGCTAAAGGTTACTGCGACTGGAAGGACATTAAAGTAATAGGAGAGTAAACCGTCATGGCAAAGAAAGCAAAGGGAAACAGGGTTCAGGTCATCTTGGAATGCACCGAGATGAAGAATAGTGGTCTGCCTGGGACAAGCCGCTATGTGACGACAAAGAACCGCAAGAATACTCCCGAACGTCTGGAGTTGAAGAAGTATAATCCCATCCTCAAAAAGATGACCATCCATAAGGAAATCAAGTAAAAAATAAGGAAATAAGATATGGCAAAGAAAGCTGTTGCATCCCTCCACGAAGGCTCGACGGACGGACGCGCCTACTCAAAGGTAATCAAGATGGTGAAGAGCCCCAAGACCGGTGCCTATGTCTTTGATGAGCAGATGGTGCCCAATGAGGCAGTGAAAGACTTTTTCAAGAAGTAATTCGTTTACATTCTATAACATTCAAGTATGGCCGTATTGGGATTCTTTGTCCCAGTGCGGCCATATTGTTTCTGTTTCCATTGGTGTGGAGATTTTGAAAGGGACTATCGTTTACTGATGCGTCTATAGAATTTGACGAAATTATACTTTAATAGAGAGGTTGTCGATTTAAACAACTGTTAAAGATGGAGTCTCCGAATATATTAGCGAAAAGGCTCATTATTTTCGCTTCTTTGCTTTCGCATTTCAAATTTAATTTGTAATTTAGCACCCAAATATAAAACGGGAAAGCCCGTAGAGCGCGAAAAAAGTGCATTCTCGGCGATTCTATCAAAATTTCAACATATTCAATGGACGACTATCAGACAATCGACCAGGACCGCATCAGGAAGATAAACATAGAGGAAGAGATGAAATCTTCCTATATCGACTATTCCATGTCGGTCATAGTGGCCAGGGCGCTGCCAGATGTTCGTGACGGCTTCAAGCCCGTTCACCGCCGCATACTCTATGCCATGCGCGACATCGGCAACACCAGTGACAAACCCTACAAGAAATGTGCCCGCGTCGTGGGTGAGGTGCTCGGAAAGTATCATCCTCACGGCGACAGTTCCGTCTACGGTGCCCTCGTCCGCATGGGGCAGGAGTGGAACATGCGTTACACCCTCGTTGATCCTCAAGGTAACTTCGGCTCCATCGACGGCGACTCTCCTGCAGCCATGCGTTACACTGAGTGCCGCCTCTCGAAGATGGGTGAGCACATAATGGACGACCTCGACAAGGACACTGTTGACATGACCAACAACTTCGACGATACTCTCGTCGAGCCCACCGTCATGCCAACCAAGGTGCCCAACTTGCTTGTCAACGGCGGCAACGGTATTGCTGTCGGTATGGCCACCAACATCCCCACCCACAACCTCGGTGAAGTGATTGACGGTTGCTGCGCTTACATCGACAATCCCGAAATCGACATCGACGGCCTCATGCAGTATATTAAGGCTCCCGACTTCCCCACCGGTGCCTACATCTACGGTCTGCAGGGAGTCAAGGATGCCTATACCACAGGGCGCGGGCGCATCATTATCCGTGCCAAGGCAGAAATAGAGAACGAAGAAGGCCACGACCGCATCGTCATTACCGAGATACCCTATGGTGTCAACAAGCAGCAACTCATCGAGTACATTGCCGAGCTCGTCAAGGAGGGCAAGATCTCCGGCATCAGCAATGCCAACGACGAGTCGGGCCGTCAGGGTATGCGCATCGTCATTGATGTCAAGCACGATGCCAACGCTAACGTCATCCTCAACAAACTATTCAAGATGACGGCTCTGCAGAGCAGCTTCCCCGTCAACTGCATAGCCCTTGTCAAGGGCCGTCCACGCTTGCTCACACTCAAGGACTGCATCAAGTACTTCGTGGAGCATCGTCACGAGGTGACCATTCGCCGTACAAAGTTTGATTTAAAGAAGGCTCAGGAGCGCGCCCACATCCTTGAGGGACTCATCATAGCCTGCGACAACATCGACGAGGTGGTGCACATCATCCGTGCCAGCAAAACCCCCGTCGACGCACAGCGCAACCTTGAGCAGCGCTTCAGTCTTGACGAGCTTCAGTCGAAAGCCATCGTAGACATGCGACTCTCTCAGCTCACCGGCCTGCGCATGGACCAGCTGCATCAGGAATACGAGGAATTGGAGAAGCAGATAGAATATCTGCAGAAAATCCTTGACGACCCGGAACTCTGCAAGAAAGTCATGAAGGACGATCTGCTAGAGGTGAAGACCAAGTTCGGCGATGAGCGCCGCACTAAGATTATCCCCGCCGAGCACGAGTTCAATGCTGAGGACTTCTATCCCAATGACCCTGTTGTCATCACCGTGAGCCACTTAGGCTACGTGAAGCGTACGCCGCTCTCGGAGTTCCGCGAGCAGTCGCGCGGCGGTGTAGGTTCCAAGGGCGCACGCCATCGTGAGCAGGATTTCACGGAATTCATCTATCCCGCCACCATGCACCAGACCATGCTCTTCTTCACCCGCAAGGGACGGTGCTATTGGCTCAAGTGCTACAATATCCCTGAGGGCGGAAAGGACTCCAAGGGACGTGCCGTGCAGAATCTTCTCAACATCGACAGCGACGACAGCATCAACGGTATACTGCGTCTGCGCGGACTCGACAACAGCGAGTTCAACAATAGCCACTACGTCGTCTTCGCTACCAAGAATGGTACGGTGAAGAAGACTTGTCTTGAGGCCTACTCCCATCCGCGTGCCAACGGTGTCAATGCCATCAATATCGTCGAAGGCGACGAGGTGGTCGACGTCAGGCTCACCAATGGTCACAATGAGCTCATTATGGCCAACCGCAACGGAAGAGCCGTGAGATTCAACGAGGACCAGATTCGCAGCATGGGGCGCACCTCTACCGGTGTACGTGGTATGAGGCTCGACGGAGGCGACGACGAGGTCATCGGAATGATTGTCGTCAACCACGCCGACCAAGAATCAGTCATGGTGGTAACAGAGAACGGCTACGGCAAACGTTCCCAGGTGGAGGATTATCGCAAGACCAAACGCGGTGGAAAAGGCGTCAAGACGCTTAACATCACCGAAAAGACCGGTCGTCTCGTGGCTATCAAGAATGTCACCGACGAGAACGACCTCATGATTATCAACAAGAGCGGTATCGCCATCCGTCTGCCGGTAGCCGAAGTGCGGGTCACAGGCCGTGCCACACAGGGCGTGAGACTCATCAACCTCGCCAAGAAGAACGATGTCATAGCCAGTGTCTGCAAGGTGATGAGCTCGGAGCTCGAAGCTACTATCGAAGAGGAGAGCCGCTCGCAGTGGGCACAGAAGCATGAGGAGATAGAGGAGGACAACACCGCCCTCGACGATATCCCCGCGGACACTACTGATACTGATGTCAACAGCGAACTCACCGGTGCCACTGACGATGAGGGCCAAGACACCCCGTTGGTGGATTTCGATGAGCCCGAAGACAAGGAATAATGCAACTTTTATAAATTATAACCGAGTATGAAGAAAATAATGATTGCGGCTGTGATGCTCTTAGGGGCATCCACCGCCTTTGCAGGCGACAGCGACGCACTGAAAGCCATCCTCAAGGCCACAGACTATGCCCAGGCTGAAGGACTGGTGAAATCGTCACTCTCGCAGCTGGCCAACAACGAAGAGAAGGCCAAGGCCTACAACAAGCTTGTGGAACTGGCTATGAAGACTTACAATGTGCAGAAGGCTACGATGGCTGCTAACCAGACCTTTGAGCAACTTAAGCAGAAGGACAAGGTGCAGCCCTACGACACTGTGGCCTTCTACAACTCAGCGCTCAATGCCCTCAAGGCTGCCGTGGAGTGTGACAAGTACGATGCCATGCCCAACGAGAAAGGAAAGGTGAAGCTCAAGTTCCGTGATGCCAACAAACAAAGCATCTGGGATGCACGCACCATGCTCGTCAACGCCGGACAGCGCGCAGCTCAGCTCCGTCAGAACGAAGACGTACTGAAGTACTGGGGAGCTTTCCTCGACACCGAGGATTCACCTCTCTTCACTGGTATCTCCCGCGACAGCCAGAAGGCTTACTTCGGACAGGTGGCGCTCTTCACTTCTGAGTATGCCGACATGCTCAAGAATCACGAACTGGCCAATAAGTACATCGATCTTGCCCTGAAGGATGATTCCGTCAAGGCCGAGGCTACCGACATGAAGCTCCGCTATATGCAGGAGGGCCTCTCCACGCGCCAGGACTCCGTCAACTGCCTCAAGCAGCTTGCCGACTTCTACGCTCAGAACAGCAACAACGAAGTGGCCTTCAACTCTCTGGCCAGCTTCTACAGCGGCCTGGGCATGAAGACGGAGATGTCGAAGCTCATCAGTGACAAGCTCGCTCAGGCCCCCAACTACTTCGCCGCATGGCGTGCCAAGGGTCTTGCTGAGCTCAATGCCAACAAGTATGACGATGCTATCGCAAGTTTCAAGAAAGCTATCGAAAGCCGTCCGAAAGATGCACTGGCACTCACTTACTTAGGCTTCTCACTCAATGCAAAGGCTGCCGGTGTGAATACTATTGACGAGCAGAAGAAAATCTACACCGAGTCACTGGGCTATCTGCAGACAGCTAAGGAAGCCGATCCCGACCGTCGCTCGGCCAACTGGACTTATCCTCTCTACCAGTGCTACTACGCCCTTTATGGCGCTAACGACAGCCGCACGAAGGAACTTGAGGGCGAGCTGAAACGCTGATTGATTTAGGGCTCTGCCCTATACTCCCATTACGGACGGGAAGAGGTCTGACTGGTTCACAGCGGACACCCTTCCCGTCCCTTTTTCGCAAATAATGTTAAGTTTCTGCTTCTATGACATTGCCTCTCAATTATTTTTCCTATATTTGCATAAATGAAGACGGTTGGATGCAGACACTTATTGCTTGTCCTTGTACTGATGATTTCTTTGTGCAGTCGGGCAAGTGTGGTAACGGCAAAGGCTGACAAGCTGAATGCCAAGGTCAATGCTGAGCTTTCTTTACTCCCCTCTCTTAAAGATTCTGCAAGCTATTACAGCTGCGTGTCCAACGCTATTCTTTTAGCTATAGAGTGTGATAAAGCCGACACTTTGGGGCGTTTCAGAAGGACAAACTCCGAAAAGCTCCTGAAGCTCAGGCAGTCGATGCTTGGCAGTGCTCTCTCCTCGGCAGACTATAGTCAATCAGTGCTCAAGCGTCTTTTCAATGTCTATATAGAGAGTGCTCCTTCCCCCCTCTTCTTAGCAAGCAAGGTGACAGCCGGAGAGGCTGCTCTGCGAATATGCCGTAAGGCGATGAGCCTGAAGCAGTACGACATGGCTGAGTATTATGCCGACAGAGCTCTGCTCTATGCCGATTATGCTTCTCAGGCTGCCGAGGTGAAAGTGAAGTGCATGGGCCAGCATCTGCGTTCGGCAGCCGACTCTACAGCCTATCTCATGGCTCTGCTTGAGCTCCACGACCGGCAACCTGACAATGAAGTCTACTATGGACTGTTGCTCGATGTACTGACGGCACCGGGCCGTGAGGGCGACCTGGTGAAATTTGCCAACGACGTGCTTCACAAGGACTCTACCGATACCCGGGCCTGGATTCTCAAGGGCGAGGCTGCTATGCGACGCCACAAGTGGGACGATGCAGTCGCTGCCTACACCAAGGCCGACGGCTTGCACCACTCGCTCGGAATCGACTATAATCTCGGAATCTGCCTCAGTTCAAAGGCTTTGGAATTGAAGGACAGTCTTGTGGACAGCCGTGGGCGCTTGTCGCGCACAGATAGGCCCAAAGTGCGCAAATTTCTTGACAAGGCTTGCTCTTATATGGAAAAGGTGAAGGAGGGTGACCCCGAGCAGAAGCAATTCCACTGGGCCAAGCCTCTCTACCTTATTTATTATGCCATCGGTCGACGGTCGAAGGCAAAGGAAATTAAAGAACTAATGAAAGACTGAAGATGGAACACAGGATAATGAACAAAACCATATGGCTGTTACTGGCTCTCGTGCTGTTGCCTCTCACGCTCAGCGCCCAAAAGAAGGAGATGAGCCAGGCTAAGCAATGGATTAAGGCCGGAAACAATCTTGAGAACGCGGAGCAGAGCATGCGCAAACTTCTCACTGATTCTGCTAACCGCAGGAACGACAAGATATGGGAGCTGCTCTTCAATGCCGTGAAGAAGCAATACGAACAGGGCAACGAGAAACTCTATCTGAAGCAACAATACGACACGGCAAAGCTCTTCACGCTCAATAAAAAGATGTTCGAGGTGCTCGAAAGTTTCGACTCCATCGACGCCGAGCCCGATGCTAAGGGCAGGGTGACTCTGAAGTTCAGACGCAAGCATGCTGACTTCCTGCGGCCTTATCGCACCAATCTGCTCAATGGCGGCATGTTTTTCGTCGACAAACGCAATTATCCTGAAGCCTTCAGCATGCTGTCGACTTACATAGACTGTGGAAAACAGCCCCTTTTCTCCGACTTCGATTTCATGGCGAAAGACTCTCTGAAGATTCGTGAAGCTGCCTATTGGGCGCTGTTCAGTGCCTATAAGATGAAGAAGCCTGAGGGGGTGTTCCGCTATCTCGACTTGGCTGTGCTCGACACTGCCCACCGGGCCTACACCTTACAGTATTTGGCCGAGACCTATTTGATGAAGAACGACACGGTTCATTGGCTCTCCACACTTGAGGAAGGCTTTCGCGACTATCCCCGCTTCACTTATTTCTTTCCTCATCTGGCCGACTATTATTCCCATCACGACCAGATGCAGAAGGCTCTTCTACTCGCTGACAGGGCCTTGGGAGTCGATCCCGGCAATCTTGTTTATCAGTATGCCAAGGCAAACGTACTCCTCAATACAGGAAGCTATAAGGAGTGTATAGAGCTTTGCGACCGCATCATCGCTGCCGACAATACAATGGCCGATGCCTATCTTACGGCAGGTCTTGCTTTCTTCAATCAGGCTGTGGAACTCGATAAGAACGTGAGGCTCACTCCCCAGCAGAAGGCGGAGTTGCAGACGCTCTATCATAATGCACTTCCTTATCTGGAACAGTACCGGAAGTTAGCGCCAGAGAGAAAGGACAAATGGAGCTTGCCCCTCTACACCATCTATCTCAATCTGAACATGGGAAAGGAGTTCGACGAAATTAACAAGGTTATCAGCGAAGCTAAGAAATGACGGCTGTCCTCTGCGCTTTATCGTACGTAAAATTCATAAGCAAATGAACAAAACAACAATACCCTCAACGTTTCAGTTCGGAGATGATACTTTCGAACTCAATGCTATGCAGCAGGCAGTGGGCAACGCAGTACTCTCCACCGACGGCGACGTGGTGGTCCTCTCGCCGACGGGGAGCGGTAAGACACTGGCCTATCTGCTGCCTCTCTCTTATCGTCTTGACAAGCAGCAACCCGAGGTGCAAGCTGTCGTAATTGTGCCCGGTCGTGAGCTCGCTTTGCAATCGTCGAAGGTGCTTGGTCTGCTCGATAAGTCAATCCGTTGCTGTGCTTGCTACGGTGGAAGAGCGACTATGGACGAGCATCGTAAAATTCGGGAGGTGAAGCCGCAGGTTGTCTTTGCAACCCCCGGAAGGCTCAACGACCATTTGGCAAAAGGCAATATAGAAGTCTCGAAGGTGAGGTTCGTCATCATCGACGAGTTCGACAAATGCCTTGAGATGGGGTTCAGCCAGGAGATGCAGCAGCTGATGAGCCGAATGCCGGCCTATGCCCGTCATATCCTGCTTTCAGCTACCGACCAGCCCGAGATTCCTTCCTTCGTCAACATGCAGCGGGTGGAGAAGCTCGATTTCAGCAAGGATACGACAGTTTCCGACCGTGTCAGTGTATTCGAAGTGAAGAGTCCGGAGAAGGATAAACTTGACACCCTGCAGGCCCTTCTGCGGACTCTTGGCAGTGAGAGCAGCATCGTGTTCCTTAACTATCGTGAGAGTGTGGAGCGGGTGGCCGACTATCTCTCGGAGCTCGGTTTCGCTGTGAGTGCTTTCCATGGCGGTCTCGACCAGAAGCAGCGTGAGGCGGCTCTCTACAGATTCTACAATCACTCTGCCAATGTCCTTGTGAGCACCGATTTGGCCTC
>OMVH01000055.1 GCA_900314365.1 uncultured Prevotella sp.
TTCAAGTGGACTCCTTTATAAACATCCGTAAGTGCTGCCTCCGTAGGAATAAATGCTTCAGAAACTTGAGTAACCTTAATGATTTTGTAAATCACCTTTTATTCCAGAATAGCAAACAGACTCTCTTATTATTCTGATTTTCCTTGCACCCGAAGGGATTTTTTCGTACTTTTGTGGCAAGAAGTAAGACGGCTTGGCTTTTTGGCAGTCACTTTGTGCTGCATACGCGTCATCCCCTACTCAAGACATGAGACAACATCCAGTACAACAGACTCTGTTCAACAGAAACCATCATCTACGAAAATGAAGATATTAGGAAACATCATTTGGCTCGTCTTCGGCGGCCTCGGCATTGCTTTAGAGTACTTTGTATCCTCTCTTCTACTGATGATTACCATCATCGGCATCCCCTTCGGCATTGCCACACTGCGTCTTGGCATCCTTGCCTTGTGGCCTTTCGGTTCCCACATCGTAGACAAGCCACAAAGTAGCGGTTGCCTCAACATGTTTATGAATATATTATGGTTCTTTGTCGGAGGCATCTGGATAGCACTGACCCATCTCGGCTTTGGCTTATTGCTCAGTATCACCATCATAGGCTTTCCGTGGGGTAAAATGCACTTCCGGCTCATGCACCTCGCGCTGACTCCTTTCGGCAAAGAAATAGTCAACAACGACTTCTGAAACTTATCTCTGCACTCAAATAACTCACTATAATAAAACGGAAATGAAGAAAGCTCTGATAACAGGTGCCAATAAGGGCATAGGATATGAAATAGCACGTCATCTGGGCAAAGCAGGATGGCAGGTGATAATTGGTGCGAGAGATGAAGGACGAGCCTTGAAGGCTGTCAACTCTCTCAAAGCTGACGGCGCAAACATAGCCGGGTGGCAGTATGTCAATCTATCAGACAACGAAGCTATCGAAGCCTCAGCTAAAGAGATTACAATGAAGTATGCCGACTTATCACTCCTCGTAAACAACGCCGGTATCCCCGGTGACATGGCTGTAAAAAGCTACGAACAGACCTTGAAAGATGTGCAGGACACCGTGCAAGTGAACTACATCGGAACATTCTATCTGACGAAGTTGCTGCTGCCTTTATTGGAGAAAAACCGTGGCAGAATAGTCAACATCACCGTGCCCTCAGTTTTCAGTCCTTACTGGCATCCCATGGCTTACGTAGCAAGCAAGGCCGGACAGAACACGATGACAAGTACGATGGCATGGGAATTCGACCACTACAAAAAGCCTTTGGAAATATTCGACATCCACCCTGGAGCAACATCCACAGACCTCAACAACCACTACTCCGGTCCTGGAGCCCATCAGCCGGAAGTTATCGGGCAGAAGGTTGAGCAAGTTATTGACGACGGCAAGTGTCACAACGGTGAGTTCATAGAACTTTACCCCATTGTGGATGAGGGCAACTACTAAGACAAAGTCATGCCGCTGAACCCCATTTTCACGTTATAGGCTAATAACAGGCAAAGGAAGAGAGAAGGCAATGAGCCATCAGGAGACAATAGACAATTTCCTCTTCGATGAGGAGAACGCATACACGCAAGCCGACGACTTGTGGGACGATTTCTTTGTGGAGAAACAGGATGAGATAGATGAGAGGCCCTGGAATCAGGCCGACGCCCTGGCTCATCGCAACGAACTCAACCTGCAAGTAAGCACTATGCTCGACAGAGTGTTGCCAGAGGAGGAAGGAGAGTTGCTGCGCCTGTACTTTGGTATCGGTCGGCGACGCCACTCCATGGATGAACTCATTGCTCTCTATGACAGTGAGCATAAGGTGACCCAGTTGTTAGAAAAGGCTTTAGAACGACTACGCTATTCGGACGAGATATTAGATATTTACAGGTACCTCCACAAATAGATGACAACTCCCCTGCTGTTTGTCACTGGGTGGATCTCCATCCTAAGGTAAGAGATCGCTGTCCCAACCTCACTTATTGTTTCATTTAAGCCAGAAGAGGAAGCTGGATTTAGCCAAGACCGCAAAGGCTGTCATTTCCATCCATTCAAAACAAGACCAAGCACGCCTCGCCATTTTCAAGAGCTGACACAAAAGGGGTTGACCCACGAAAAAGCGCACCTCGAAACGAGGCACGCTTTTAGGGATGTGTAAACAATCAGTAAAGTTGCGCTCTTCTAATAAGCAAACAGAGGATAGTCCTTCATTGTGTTGTTCACCTTTTCGCGGACCCTCGCAATGACGGCATCATTCTCGGGCTCTTTCAGCACCTCGTCGATAAGGTCGGCAATGAGCAGCATCATGTCCTCCTTAGCTCCACGGGTGGTCATTGCGGCCGTACCCAAACGGATGCCACTGGTCTGGAAGGCACTGCGCTCGTCATAGGGCACTTTATTCTTGTTCACCGTGATGTCGGCAGCTACAAGGGCGTTCTCTGCCACCTTACCCGTGAGGTCAGGATACTTCTGCCTCAAGTCGAGCAGCATGGAATGGTTGTCCGTACCTCCGCTGACAATGCTGAAGCCGTGATCGATGAGCGCTTGGGCCAGGACTGCGGCGTTCTTCTTCACCTGCTTGGCATAGTCAATCCATGAAGGCTGAAGATTCTCGTTAAATCCAACGGCTTTAGCGGCAATGACATGCTCAAGAGGTCCTCCCTGATTTCCAGGGAAGACAGCAGAGTTGATGAGTTGACTCATCTTCTTGACTACACCTTTCTTGGTGGTAAGTCCCCAAGGGTTATCGAAGTCTTTGCCCATGAGAATCACGCCTCCACGTGGACCACGGAGTGTCTTGTGAGTGGTCGTCGTGACGATATGTGCGTACTTCACAGGGTTCTTCAACAATCCTGCGGCTATGAGTCCGGCGGGATGAGCCATGTCGACCATGAAGAGTGCGCCCACCTCGTCGGCTATTTTGCGCATACGTTCGTAGTCCCACTCACGACTATATGCCGAGCCGCCGCCGATAATAAGCTTTGGTTTGTGCTCCAAAGCCAGTCTTTCCATCTCATCGTAGTCCACACGTCCGGTTTCCTTGTCCAGCGTGTAGCCCACATGATGGTAGAGAATGCCCGATGTGTTGACTTCACTTCCGTGTGAGAGATGTCCGCCCTGGTCGAGGTCAAGCCCCATAAATGTGTCGCCCGGCTTGAGGACCGCTAACAGCACAGCTTGGTTGGCTTGTGCGCCAGAGTGCGGCTGCACATTGGCAAACTCAGCATCGAAGAGTTTCTTCACTCTCTCTATGGCGAGTGTCTCCACCTGGTCAACAACCTGACATCCACCATAATAGCGTTTGCCTGGAAGGCCCTCAGCATACTTGTTGGTTAGGTAACTGCCCATTGCTTCCATCACCTCGTCACTGACGAAGTTCTCCGAGGCTATCAGCTCCATGCCCTTGAGCTGGCGCTGATGCTCCTCCTCTATGAGCTTGAATATCTGCGAATCTCTTTCCATATTAATGTTATAATGTTGATTTGTCTTATTTTTTAGAGGGATTCTTCTATGACCCTTTGGCCTGGCAACCTGAGGTCAGACCAGCTCCACTTTGGACATCTCCTGCTCCTTGTCGCAGTAACGGCACTTGATGATGCCATGTTCTTTGTCCACAACATCGAAGACAGTGTCCATCGGCTCGTTGTTGGTGATGCATTTGGGATTATTGCATTTCACAATTCCCCGCAGCTCATCAGGAGTCTCGACGGTCTTCTTCTCTACAACCTCATAGTTGCGGATAATGTTGAGCACTATCTTGGGAGCCACGACACTCAGCCGGTTGATTTCATCCTGCGTGAAGAACTTGTTTGAAATCTTGATGATGCCCTTCTTTCCAACTTTCTTACTGGGAAGATTGAAGCCTATGGTCACAGTGTTCTTCTCGTTTTGCAATCCGAGCAGATTTACCACCTGGAACACCCTGTCAGTGGGTATATGATCGATGACGGTGCCGTTTTCAATGGCTGACACCAGTAATTCTTTATTTGCCATGTTGGTATATATATAGGTAGAAATAATGTGTCCTTGCTGTCACACGTTGATAATCGTCTTGTCAGCCTTCACCTGGTCGAGGCTGATGCCGAGGCAGTGACAATAAATAGCCTCGCGGGCATAGAGTCCGTTCTTAGCCTGCTGGATGTAGTAAGCATGAGGATTGGCATCCACATCGTAGGCTATCTCGTTGACGCGGGGCAGCGGGTGCATGATTTTCATATTGGGTTTGGCAAGCGACAACATGTCATTGCGAAGGATATAGACGTTCTTCACGCGCTCATACTCCATGAGATCGCTGAAACGCTCTTTCTGCACACGCGTCATGTAGAGAATATCAGCATCGGCAATAACCTTTTCATTGAAGGCTGTATGCTCCTGGAATCTGATGCCATGCTCCTTGCAATATACCTTGTACTCCGTGGGCAGGGCAAGCTCCTTAGGAGCTACGAAATGGAAGGTGGGATTGAAGTGCCTCATGGCAGTGATGAGCGAATGCACAGTTCGACCATATTTCAGGTCTCCCACTATATAGATATTGAGATTTTCGAGCGTGCCTTGGGTCTTGTATATTGAATAGAGATCGAGCAGGCACTGTGAGGGATGCATGTGCGCTCCGTCACCAGCATTGACAATAGGTACAGGCGCTACTTCAGAAGCGTACTGAGCGGCTCCCTCTATGAAATGCCTCATCACAATGATGTCGGCATAATTACTTACCATGAGGATAGTGTCCTTGAGCGTCTCCCCCTTCGTGGTACTCGAAGTCTTGGCATCGGAGAAGCCTATCACGCGTGCACCGAGCCGGTTGGCGGCTGTCTGGAAACTGAGTTGCGTTCGTGTGGACGGTTCAAAGAAAAGGGTTGCCACAACTCTGCCCTTGAGAAGTTCCCTGTCGGGATGCTTCTCGAACTCTTCTGCCATACTGATGAGATAGAGGATGTCGTCTTTCGTCAAGTCAGCAATGGTTACAAAATTATGTCTTGACATGATGTCAGAAATTTGATGTGAATTGTTTTCGACCGCTAAGATAGTGACTTTTTTTGTGAAAAGCGTGGTATTGGGAAAGTTTTATTGTATTTTTGCACGAAATAATAGAAACTGACTATATGAGAAAGGCGTTAATACACTTCCTTTGGACTTTGCTCATTGTGGTGGTGGTATGCAGCGGCCTCGCCTTCACCGCCATCTGGAACGGATGGATTGGTTATATGCCACCGGTGGAAGACCTGCAGAATCCCATCAGCCGGTTTGCCACGCAGATATATTCCTCCGACGGCAAAGTGTTAGGAACCTGGAACTTCAACCGCGAGAACAGGATATGCGTGAGCTACAACAGTCTCTCGCCGCATCTTGTACACGCTCTTGTGGCCACCGAGGACCAGCGATTCTACGACCACTCAGGCATTGACTTCATAGCCTTGGGGCGTGCCATCGTCAAGCGTGGCATCCTTGGACAGACCAGTGCCGGCGGTGGTTCTACTATCACACAGCAGCTGGCTAAACAGCTCTATTCCGAAGCCACCCACAGCACCACTGAGCGCATGCTGCAGAAACCCATCGAATGGGTCATTGCCATCAAGCTAGAACGCTGTTACACAAAAGAAGAAATAATAGCACTCTATCTGAACTACTTTGACTTCCTGCACAATGCCGTAGGCATCAAGACTGCCGCTGCCACTTATTTCGACAAGCAGCCACAGGACCTCTCTGTCACGGAGTCGGCCACTCTTATTGGTATGTGCAAGAACCCGTCGCTCTTCAATCCCGTGCGCTATCCCGAACGATGCCGTGAGCGCCGCAACGTGGTGCTGGCGCAGATGCACAAAGCTGGCTATCTCACTACTGCAGAGTACAACCAGTACAGCGACGCTCCACTGACGCTGAACTTCCATCGCAGCGACCATAAAGACGGATCGGCCACTTACTTCCGTGAGTTCCTCCGACAGTACATGATGGCTGTACGACCTGAGCGCAGCGCCTATCCTGCATGGAACAAGCGGCAATATGTTCTCGACTCCATCGCCTGGGTCTCCGACCCTCTCTACGGCTGGTGCAACAAGAACTTCAAGAAAGACGGCAAGCCTTACAATGTCTATACCGACGGTCTGCGCGTCTACACAACTATCGACTCTCGTATGCAGCGCTATGCCGAGGAATCGGTCTACGGCCATGTAGCCAAGTACTTGCAGCCTGCTTTCGACAAGGAGAACCAGCACAAGCCCAACGCTCCCTTCACCGAGGCTCTCTCGAAGAAGGAGATACAAGGCATACTGCAACAGGCCATGCGCAACAGCGACCGCTACAGAGCCATGAAGGCCAACGGAGCTACCGATGCCGAAATCTTCAGTTCGTTCCGCAAGCCCGTCGACATGACGGTGTTCACCTATCATGGCGACATCGACACCGTCATGACACCCCTCGACTCCATCCGTTACTACAAGTCGTTCCTGCGTGCCGGCTTCATGAGCATGGACCCGAAGACAGGCTTTGTGAAGGCTTATGTAGGAGGGCTCGACTACAGCCATTTCATGTACGACATGGTGATGGGAGGCCGCCGTCAGGTGGGCTCTACGATAAAACCCTTTCTCTACGCTTTAGCCATGGAGAACGGTTTCTCACCCTGCGACAAGGCTCCCAACGTGCAGAAGACCTACATCGTGGCTGGCAAACCCTGGACTCCACGTAATGCCAACCGTCGACGTTATGGCCAAATGGTAACACTGAAGTGGGGTCTGGCGCAGTCGAACAACTGGGTGTCGGCCTACCTGATGAGCAAGCTTAATCCCCAACAGTTCGTCTCGTTGCTCCATGACTTCGGCATCAATAATCCCGACATCTACCCCTCCATGTCGCTCTGCCTCGGTCCATGCGAAGTTTCAGTGGCTGAGATGGTAAGCGCCTACACGACCTTTGCTAACCACGGTATCCGAACAGCTCCCCTCTTCGTCACTCGCATAGAAGACAATGAAGGCAACATCATTGCTCAATTCCAGCCAAGAATGAACGAGGTGATAAGCGCCGAGAGTGCAAGCAAGATGCTCGTGGAACTCATGGGGGTTGTTGATGGCGGTACAGCCGGGCGACTCCGCTACAAGTTCAATATGGAGGGGGAAATCGGAGGTAAGACAGGTACGACAAACAGAAACTCCGATGCCTGGTTCATGGGCTTCACACCACAGCTCGTCAGTGGATGCTGGGTGGGAGGCGAAGACCGCGACATCCACTTCGACTCCATGCGGATGGGACAGGGTGCAACGATGGCTCTGCCCATTTGGGCCTACTTCATGAAGAAGGTCTACCGCGACAAGTCCTTAGGCTATTCACCGGCTGCCACCTTCGGTCTGCCCGATAATTATAACCCCTGTCAGCATGAGGACGACGACGGAGCTTTAGGCATTGATGAGGTCTACGAATAGAGCTATCCCTCAGAAAATACCCATGCCACTATGGCAGCTCTGAGCTTAGCTGCCAGGGAAGAACAGCATTAGAACGATAAATTTGAAAAGTGCGGCCCTTGTGACCATCCGCAAAGAAGACTCCAGGCTTACGTTTATGGTATGCCGTGAAGAGCTTTAACTCCAATCGACACAAGGGCCGCACTTCCTTATTTATGAGCATCTGATGAATATGTCACCATTATAAACCTTCTAAGTCCACTTGAAAAGGTCATTTTTACAAAAATCGACCTATGGTTATCTATCAGTTAAGAAGCCAAAAATCGTGATTTTGAACTTTTTCCAGTGGACTCACCCTCTCAATTTCCACATGTTGGTTTTCTTTCTGGCGAGAGACTATCGAGAGTTAGAAGCAGCCCGATGAAACCATTGCACACTGGGTTAACCTCGGCCGAAAAAAGTGTATCAAAAATCAAAGGTCGCGAGAAAGTTTGTAAAGAAAAAGAAACGCGAAAGTGCCAAAATACGGGCATATTTTG
>OMVH01000025.1 GCA_900314365.1 uncultured Prevotella sp.
TTGTGCCGCTGCAATTCCTAAAGGCTGTACTGCCCAATCCGCAGGACCTTGGAGCCAACTACGATGGTGAGACCAGCATTGGTTGCCGTATTCGTGGCATCAAGGACGGCAAGGAACACACCTATTACATCTACAACAACTGCAGCCACCAGGCCGCTTATGAAGAGACGGGTATGCAGGGCGTGAGCTATACTACCGGCGTCCCTGCCATGACCGGTGCCATGATGTTCGTAAAGGGACTTTGGCGGAAGCCGGGAGTGTGGAATGTAGAGGATTTCGACCCCGATCCATTCCTCAAGGTGGTAGCTGAGCAGGGACTGCCCTGGCACGAGGTCTTCGACGGCGACCTTGAGCTCTAAAACTGACAAGAATACAATCATTCAAATCATACATTCAAAGACAACATGGCAAAGAAAGACGAAAATACAGAAGCAGCTAACCCGAATGCCGGGAAACTGCAAGCCCTACAGGCAGCCATGTCGAAGATAGAAAAAGACTTCGGCAAAGGCTCCATCATGAAGCTTGGTGACGAGCGCATCGCTGATGTCGAAGTAATTCCGACAGGAAGTATCGGTCTCGACGCAGCTCTCGGAGTGGGCGGCTATCCCCGTGGCCGCGTGATAGAAATCTTCGGACCTGAGTCATCAGGAAAGACAACGCTGGCCATCCATGCCATAGCAGAAGCGCAGAAACAAGGTGGCATAGCTGCCTTTATTGATGCAGAGCATGCCTTCGACCGCTTCTATGCAGCTCATTTGGGCGTGGATGTCGACAACCTGTGGATAAGCCAGCCCGACAATGGCGAGCAGGCTATGCAGATTGCCGATGAGCTTATCCGCTCCAGCGCCATCGACATCCTCGTAGTCGACTCCGTGGCTGCTCTTACTCCGAAGGCTGAAATCGACGGCTCAATGGGTGATAACAAAGTAGGCCTGCAAGCACGGCTCATGAGTCAGGCCCTGCGCAAACTCACTGCCTCTATTGCTAAGACCAACACTTGCTGCATCTTCATCAATCAGCTCAGAGAGAAGATTGGCGTGATGTTCGGCAGTCCTGAGACCACTACCGGCGGCAATGCGCTGAAATTCTATGCCAGTGTGAGGCTCGATATCCGCAAAACGACTACTGTGAAGGATGGAGACAATGCCATCGGCAACATGGTGCGCGTGAAGGTTGTGAAGAATAAGGTAGCACCTCCGTTCCGTAAAGTGGAGTTCGAAATAACCTTTGGTGAAGGTATTAACAAGGTGGGCGAGATACTTGACATCGGTGTCGAGCACAACATCATCCAGAAGAGCGGCAGCTGGTTCAGCTATAATGGTACAAAGCTCGGACAAGGCCGTACGGGAACCATCAAGGTGCTCAAGGACAACCCTGAGCTCTGCGAGGAACTGCACACCAAGATAAGTGAGGCTCTGAAGGAGGAGAACGCAAAATAGATTATTATTTCCCATGACACTTCATGGGGCTATCCAACGGGAGATTTCAAGACTCTGCTTCTCACCATGCAAATCAGCGACCGACAAAGCCACGATACCTAAAGCTGATTTCAGATGAGGACAAGGAGTATGGGGTCTCTCGTTTTTTATCCATGCTGAACCGCTAGACGCAAACAAACAGGGTTAATGTGTTTTTTTCTTCGATTCCTTGTAGTTTTCCGCCATTACCCTGCGTCTAACGGTTGAAAAAACAAAAAGCAATGGCACAAGTCCCACTATCAGAACAACAATTCTCAAAGCTTGTCAAAGAGCACAAGAACACCATCTACACCGTGTGCTACATGTTCTCTAAAGACGAAGCCGAGGTAAGTGATCTCTTCGAAGAAGTGCTCATCAACCTATGGAAGGGTTACAATTCCTTTGAGGGCCGCAGCGACCTCCGTACATGGGTCTACCGGGTGAGCTTGAACACCTGCATCTCTGCCGACCGCAAGAAGCGACGGAGAAAAACGGTACCGCTGACTATGGACATCAACCTCTTTGAGGACTCTGATGAGGACTCACGCCAAGTGCAGATGCTCCGCCAGCGCATAGCCTGCCTGCAGCCCTTCGACCGCGCCATAGTTCTGCTTTGGCTTGAGAACATGAGCTACGAGGAGATTGGGCTGGTAGTAGGAATATCAACAAAGAATGTCTCCGTGAGGCTCTATCGAATCAAGGAACAACTCAAACAGATGTCTAACAAATAAAAGCAAGGAATCATGACTACGCAAGAAAACAACGAGCTCGAGCAGATGCGCCGCCAAATGGCCATCCTGCAAGGAAAACTCGACAAGGAAACCATCGTGAACAAGCGCCTCATGCGCGAGTCGATGAAGAACAGCTATTCCAGTATCAACAACTTCCTGAAGTTTCAGCAATTTGTCTGTCTCCCCATCATCCTCATCGGGTTCCCTCTGATGAACTATTTCTTCCATCTTTCATGGGGGCCGATTATCGCCATCTGGGTCATCGACATCGCAAGCATCATCTTCGATGCCTATACTTATAAGATGAAGGACGCAGCGTTTCTCTCGGGCGACCTAGTCAACACAGCCATTCGCCTGCAGCATGCCAAGAAGATATGCGATAAGGAGACGGCACTTCAGATACCCGTGCTTTTAATATGGTTTGTATGGTTCATCGCCGACTTCATTCAGAAAGTCCCCAATGACGATAGTTTCCTTACAGACGCTGCACGTGGAGGCATTATCGGGGCCTTCATAGGACTGATATGCGGAGTTATTGCAGCCTGGCGCAACTATCGCGAACAGCAGCGCACCCGACAGACCATCATCGACCAGATTCACGACCTCAACGCAGGAAACTAAGATTCTCTCTTTATTGATTAACAGCCGTTCCCCACCTTCGGAACTTCCTTTGTGAAAAGGGTTCTAAAAGGTGGGGCTTTCTTTGAATCTTGCTGGCTACGGCTGTGCTTGCTTGCCGGCTGCCATGAGCAATTCCCTAACTGGTGAATTCATCTGTCACCATTCTACACTCACTTCAATAGTCCAGTGTCGGTTTCCACATGCTTCTTCAGTCGTCGTTTGGCCTCGCTGAAATGCTTTCCCCGGCTGAGTTTCCAGCTTATTCCAACAGAAAGCTTGTTGCATGTGTCGGCCGTAGACGACTGCATCAGCTTATGCAACTGTCGACTAATAAGTTCACTCTCCATACTTACTCGATGAGCATTGAACAGATTATCCCCCGAAAGCCAGAAATTCCAGTTCCCGGTTTGATACATCACAGAGAAAGAGCAGGTGGCAGGTTGCTTGCCCTTGCTTTCGCCCTCTAACCACCGGAAGCCATTATCTCCCATTGCCGTGAGCGTCCATCTGCCAAGGAAACACTGCACCGTGGCCCCTGTGCTGAAGGAGGAATAATGATGCTTGTAAGCATCGCCATAATTATAGTCTCGGTAGAAGGCAGCCGAAGCACTGACTGTCAACTTATCGGGGATTAGATTCCACTGCAGATAGTCCGAGAGTGCGAGCACATTGATGCCCCGCTGATTGGTCTGGGTGTAGTAGAACTGGTCGTCCTCACGCGTATAGAGGGCCATGTTGGCATGGGGATTCCTACGATAATAGGCCATCAGACTATTGTAGACAGCCGTTGAAGAATAATCCAACTTCAAAGTATGCTCAATCCTTTTGGGCTGTTTTAGATTGGGGTTGCCCACAATCCACTCGCGTGCATTCTTTCTGATGCGGGTGTCGCTAAGCATGGCTACGCGGGATATCCATTGCGACATCTCAAGGCTGTAGGACAGCGAGAGCATGTGGGTGAGCGACCACTTCAACGAAAACTTCGGTCGCAGGAAGTGTCGGTCGTAGCTTTCCTGCCCCTGACGGTAATGCAGATTGTTGTAGCCCAATCCTACTACATAGCTAAAGTGCCAAAGACGGCCGGCCTGTTGTGTGAAGGCATAGACCTGCCCCATAATCATCTTGCTGCCCGACTCTACGTCACCTGTGTAGAGATTGTCCGTAAAACGCTGCTGATAATTGATACCGGCAGAGAATGTGAAAGGTCGCATGCGATACTCATAAACAGCATCAGCAAAGAGCGAGTAGACTTTTCCCCGGTCCCAGTAGTTATAAGGAGAGCCTTCGTCGTACGCACTAAAGTCACGGCTGTGTATGTAGGTGACAGTGACATCGGCTGTAAGGGTCTGACTGCCAAAATGCTTAGAGCCATAGAGGTTGAGTACGGGAGAGAAAGTGCGGCTCCGCGACGACTGGGTTGCTATCTGGTTATAGGGCCCAGTAATTGAAATGCTGTTAGGTTGGAGGGGTGAGTGTGAGAACTGGCTTTCGACGGAAGCTTGCACCACATTGCCAAGGGTATCGGCGATGCTGTAACTCAGTTGAACGTCGTGGCTGAAGTTGCGGCTGCGTCCGTCATGCTGCCTTCGTTCCACTGTCTCCACACTGCCGTCGTGCAATGAGTAGTCGGCGCGTTCGAGATAGTCATTATGGCGGTAATCCATATAGCCGAAGTCGTAATAAGCTCCCCACTGGCTGTTGCCACTGTTCATCTTGGCATAGGCACTGTTGTCGCCCTCTCTCGTCGTAGCTGCATTCGTAGCTTCTGCACCAAGCTGATAGCCTTTCTTCCGACGTGTCACGATATTGATGACATACTTGATGCCGTCGCCATAGCGCACCCCGGCGTTGTCGGTGAATTCAACACTACGGATGGTAGCAACATCAAGCGATTGAAGGTCGCCCTTCGTAGCCCTGACACCATTGATGCGGATTTGCAGCCCACCGTCGGCAGCCACTACGTCTATGGTTTTTCCAGTGACGTTCACCCTCAGCCCGTTCAGAGGCAACATAGCCAACAGTCCGTAGACATTGGCAGAATGACTCACTTGAGCCGCCGATGGATAGATTGTCTTTCCGTCGGGCTTCACAACGACTTTGGCTGACTTCACTTCCACTTCCTGCAGTTCCACCTGCTTTTCCTTGTCCTGGGCCTCTGACACCAAGGGAAGTGATATCAATAAGAGGAATAATAATGTTCTCACTGTTCTTGCGCGATTTGGTTACGGCGCAAAGATAGTGATTAGATACAAAAGAGGTCGAAAAGAAATACTGACATTTGTCTGACAATTACCTCAGACGGTAGGCCCGTCCACGGTCAGACTCCACAGAAGCCTGACAATGACTGTCGGCAAGCGTCTTCTTCAACCGTTTGATGAAGGTATAGAGAGATTCGTTGGGGTCGTCCTTGCGAGGCCACAGTGCCTGACAGATTTCGTTCTTTGTCAGCGTATGGTCTGCTGTAGTGGCGAACATCACCATGATTTGTCTTTGCATGGGCGTGAAGTGAATCTCATGGTCGGCATCAACAAAGAAGCTCCCCGTAGATGCGTCGTAGCTGAGCCTGCCTGCAAGAGGACTGTGGAGCGGAGCTTCCGCAGCGCATCCTGCGTTGACAGCGGCCAACGCTCCACGGCGCAGCCCCATCCGTCGTACCCCTAAGAAAAACCAAATGAATGTCAGCAACGACAGCACCAGAGAGAGCCTCTGGTCAGAGAGTGCAAAAATCGTGGCAGCGGAACAGTTGGCATAACCTCTCAAACAGACCTTCCCTTCGTCAGACTTCAGATACATGGTGGAACTGCACATGGCGGGACGCCTCTCACCCGGCAACGCATAGCAGAGACCGGCATACTGCCGTAAAGCCTGCTCACGGAGAAAGCTGCGGTAGGCCACGATGGTGTCGGGGGTGATGTATTGCTCAGTGCGCGTCAGCACAGTCTTCACCAAGGCTTGGTTGAGGTCTTCGACGATGGTGCTCTCTGTCATGCGGTAGCTATGTACACTCGATGTGACCGTAGCTCCAAGAAGCATCAGGAAAACAGCTATGACAAGGTTTCTCATCTTCTGCAAATATAATAAAAGGTAATGGGAGAAAAACACTTCACCGATGCTCTCGATGCCCGACACCGGAGTCTTAGAAAAGGCTCTTGAAGAAGTTCGCTATTTCGTCGATGACATTGTCCACTCCCTTGGTGGTTGTACTGTCGGTCTGCTCTTTCACCTCCTGTTTCACAAGGTCTGCGGCCGAATTGACAAGCTTCTTAGCTTGCTCGCGCGACTGGTCGTTCAGCTGCTCGTCGCTCTGACTGTCATTATCCTCATCGTTCAGCCCGTCGGAATTGCTGCTGGAGCTTGTGCTAAAACTGCTGTGCTCCACACTGATGCCTTCTTTTTTGCCGAGAGCCTGCATGAAATCATCCTCGTTGGAAGTGAACACATGTCCAAAGAGACCGAGCGAGGAGCGCTCCTGCTCGCCGTCGTTCTCAAAAGTAGTAGTCGAGAAGATGAGATAATTGTGATAGCTGACAGTGCTGTCAATGGCGTCGTTGAGTCCCTCTGTATTGGAGTTGAACTGTCGCATGAAAGCCTTTATCATCATGTCCATAAGCTTGTCGCCTGTAGAGAAATCGGTGGTTCGCTGAAGCTCTATTTTGTCCTTCAGGGCTGAGCGATGATCGCTGCGACTGGGGCACGAAAAGCCCATGATGAGGAGCAGCAGCACAGCGATGATTGCCACATACACAGGCCACACACTTTTCTTTACCTGGGCCGGCATAGGGGTTGGTTGCGGCTGGACGGGCTCTGCGGGCGCAGGTTGTACGGGAGGAGCCGGCTGCGGATTATAGGGAGGCGGAGTGGGAGAAGCGTTGGAATAGAGGCAGTCGCGAAGCTCTTGCACTTTCCATGCAGGGGTCCAGTCGGTCATTCCCTCGGCCCATACAAGGGTCTCGGAAGGCAGATTCATATCCTTCAGCTCGTAGACAGAGTAAGGACCCTGCTGCTGATTGTCCTTGATGATGAAATATTTCATTGTTGTCTTCATTTACGATTATGACGGCAAAGATAATTGTTTTATCTGATATAATTTGATTGTAGCCGTATAAAAGTACTTAATTTGTCAATGCTGATTCTGTTGTTACACTTTAGCCCGCCTGAGAAACACCGGGCGGCATTGGGCTTGGACTGCGGTGCGTTCAATACGAGTCGTCAGCTCAGCATCGCTTAGTGTGAATCGGTCATTTCCTGACTTCGTCAATGCGTCACCCTAAATTATAATGAACGATGCTGTTAATATTCTCATATAGGTAAGGGTTGACAGACATTCATATTCTTTTTGACCAAAACCAGCAAAACACTTGCTGTGATGCAATGGCTGCGCCCTTTGT
>OMVH01000253.1 GCA_900314365.1 uncultured Prevotella sp.
ACAAAGGGCGCAGCCATTGCATCACAGCAAGTGTTTTGCTGGTTTTGGTCAAAAATAATATGAAGGTCTGTCAACCCTTACCTATATAAGAATATTAACAGCATCATTCATTATAATTTAGGGTGACGCATTGACGAAGTCGGGAAATGTAATATAAGAGCGGCATCAGAAATGCCAACCTGCACCGAGCATCAGGTGGTTTGGATAGCGGAAATCGTGGAGAGAATAGCCAATATGCAGGAAAAGATGGCGCGAAAGGTCAAGTTTCAGAGCAAGCAATTGATACCAAGCCTTTAAATCGCCATTTTCAACAAGAACATTACGACCCACACCCACATTGATACAGAAAAAAGGCATACGAAACTCTGCACGTGCTGCCAAGCCTAAAGCCATCTGCTTCCAAACGGAAGAAGGCTGTACGACATCCGGCTCCACGTTGCTGTCGGTAGGTGTATACTCAACATTAGCACTTCGGTCGTAAACTCCATCAAGCGAAGGGCCGAAACTGAACCAATAGTTTACATGATAAAGGGGATTAACGCTGAACCCTCCTACACCAAACTTGCCAGGTAAGGCCTGTGGCACTCCATTGTCATTATAACCTAAGCTACGATAAGCGCCAAAGAGAACCACATCAACTCCCCAAAAATGATGAAAGCGGGGAAGCATACGCGAAGGTACTCTGTCAGCATCCTGACGGTGTATATAATAAGCAAGGCTCAATCGGCCTCCCACTACATTGAGACCAGCATTGGGAATGGTGGTGTTGCCATTAGAGAAATGAATCATAGAAACACCGGCATTAAGGTCCAGGCAACGGGACAGACGCCAGCGAAGATAGAAATCGGCATCAATATAGGCAGTGACCTTAGAACCTATGACACGATTATCGGGATTCGTCTGCCTGTCGAAAGGATGCCAGCCAAAGGTAAGTCCCAAATTCCATTCGTAATTGAGCGACAGTGCACGGCTGAACTTCTTTATGCGGGCTCCTTGAAAAACGAAGACAGACCAAGGGTGTCCCATCTGCCAATTGAAATCATGGAAGGCAACACCTATTCCCTGATAAGCCTCACGATAAATTTGTGACAGAAGACTTTGCTCTGGTAACTGGAAGGCATACTTGGCACGGAAAGTAAAGGCATGATTCATAGTCCGGCCTTCAATATTGCCCCCTTTAAGGTACTGATTAGTGTGGAGTATCGAAGCTGGTACTGCGTCAAGTTCAATGCGATGGCCTAGCCTACCAGCACGCATCATGGAGAAGGGAGAAAGAGAGGAACGAGTAAAAGAGGAATCGCTAAGAGAATTCTTAGTAGAAAGGTTGAGAGAATCGGTTACGTCTAAACATAGGTGCTCAACAGTGCTAGAGGAACGAAAAGCCAAAGAATCTGCAGATAAACCATTTAAAGCCACAGCACCCACCCTATCCGGCAAGAGCAGGAAGAACAGCAGAGGTAATATACGGATCACATGGCAACGAAAAGGCATAAAAAACAAAGGATAAATAAAAAGGCTGCTGCCCGAATGGGAAACAGCAGCCTTGTGGGTTTAAATTAAACGTTATTACTTCGCTCCAAGTGCTTGCTTGGCAGTAGCGTTCTCCGGATCAATTTCGAGAACCTTACGCCAATAGCCATCAGAAGTAGACTTATCGTTCTTCAACAGATAGTAGTAGCCAAGATAACGATAGCACTCGACGAGGCGGTTGTTATCGCTGGCTGTTTTCTCGGACTTGGCATTAATAAGCTCTGCCAACTTCTCATAGTGAGGCTTGGCAAGACCTATCTTTGTATCAGGGTCAAGACTGTATGCGATATGAGCGCGATTGTAGGTAGCAACGTCAGCTACACTTGGGAACTTCTCTGCAATCTCGCCCCAAATAGAATCAGCCTTCTTCAGTGCTTCCTCTTTCTCAGTGCCAGTAAGAGTCTCAGCGTGCTTCTGGTACATTCCTGCAAGGTTGCCAAGATCATAGGCGGTAAGCTGCTTCAGACTCTTTAGATACTTGTCGTATGCTGCAGTAGCATTCACCATGTCGCCCTTGCTCTCATAAGCCGAAGCAATATTCTTGAGGGCATCGCTCTTGTCTTGCTCATTGTCGTTGTTCAGCTCAATGCTCTTATTGAACATGGCGATAGCATTATCGTAATCATTCTTGCCTAAGTAAGCGTAACCGTAATAGAGGTAGTCGCTCTCGGTAATCTTGGCATTTTCAGACTGATTGAAAAGCTTGTCAGCATAAGAGAGAGCCTCATCATAACGCTTGAGGTTGGTAAGGTCGAAGAACGAAATACGATTCAAAGCCGGACTCTTGGGGAAGGTCTGAACTCCGATACCAGCAATCTTGAGACTGTTCTCGAATTCACCCTGAAGGAAATAGTCGAGAGCATAGTTCACAATCTGTCCCTCAGTCATCTTAGTGGGTTCAACTTTCTTGTAATATTCAAGAGCCTTGTCAATCTTATTGGCATTCTGATAAATCTCAGCCATAATGATGTCCACAGGATAACCAGGAACCTGCTTGCGGAGTTCCTCAAGCTTCGCAGCAGCAGCCGAAGGACTCACTTTGCTGTAGGCCTGAGCATAACGACGATATCCCTCAGGATTCTTGGGATCCATGAGCGTAGCCTGATTGTACCAAGTAGCAGCCTCACCACCATTGTCCTTAGCTGCCTGGATGTCACCACAAAGAATATAAGCGGCACCATAGTGGTTGTCACGCTTCAGAGCCAAATCAGCATACTTCTGCGCATTGACAGAATCCTTGATGTCAAGATAAGCACGGCCGATGGCTGTAAGCACATCAGCATTCTTCTTGTTCTCCTTGAAGATTTCATTCACCTGTTTCTGCATGTCAGGCCCCTTAGCCTTGATGATGTTAGAAACCTGTTCGATAACAGCCTTATGGTCTTCCTGAGAAACTGCCGGAGCACTGAATCCTATCATCAGCGCACCCATAATCATGTATTTAAGAGCTTTCATAATCAAACCTTTTATAATTAGTTCTTAATGCTTTTTGATAAGGACGAGTTTACGAATGAAAATGTTATATTATTGACTTACATTAACATCTCGGATGGTAATATCGCCTCGCACTGGGAGCAAGCCCGATTTGAAGATAATGAGTTGTCCCTTCGGGGATGCAATGAAATTAGCAAATCCCCAAGGCAGACCATTGATGGGGTCATTGAGTAAAGCATAGATAGTGCGATACAGGGGATAACTATTGTTGTAGATATAGTATTGATATGGCTTCCAGCTGTTTGCAGGGGTTGCTTTCTTCGCACGGCTGACAGACATAACATGAATATTCCTGTTGAATATAAGATTTGTGGTATCACCCTTGTCATTAAGCCAATTGCTGCCTATGATTCCGATAGCATTGGGCGTCTTCTCCACATAAGTGATGACATCTGCAGTTTTATTTGTCGCAACAACATTGGGACTGACAATAGGATGGCCACCCAAGATGCTGTCTTCAGCAAAATGTACGGCGCTTGACTTCCGGTTGTCAAAAACAAGGACAATATCACCTCGCTTAGAACCAGGATAGATATCGCTCCAATGCTTGGCTTTACCAAGAAGGATGTTACGTATATCATTTACACTGATACAAGTATCAGGATTTTGCTTATTGACAATAAGTGCCAAAGCATCATAGGCCAAAGGAATGGCCTTGGGCATGAAACGACGGTCCTGCAGGTTTTTCAACTCAGCGGGTTTGAAATTCCGTGCCGTTATCATCAGATAAATCTTACCTTTGAGCAACATGTTGATACCATCCGACTCATTGGTATAAATAGGCTTTATCTTAGCCTGCGTGTAGGTATACTCGAAGATTTCCTTCTCTTCCTCCACGATAGGACTGAAACTTTCGTCAGAGGCAATGCTAATTGTCCCTGACGAATAAGTATCAGTCCTGCCATCCTTATGCTTCGGCTTTCCGCACGAAGACATAAGGACGACAGAGAGAGTTGCTCCTATTATGAATATATAGGAAAATTTGCTCATTACTACAAATTAGTTCTGAAGTCTGAAGTTCACAGGCACATTATACTTCACACGCACCGTTGCACCATTCTGCTTACCAGGGGTCCAGCGAGGCATGCTCTTTACAACACGCAGAGCTTCCTTGTCAAGAGAGGGGTCGACAGACTTAGCTACCTTCACGTCGGTGACGGAACCATCCTTCTCAACCACGAAAGAGATAGTAACACGGCCTTGAACACCGTTCTCCTGGGCAACGACTGGATAATGCACGTTGTCATGGAGATACTTGTTAAGGGCGGCCATACCACCGGGGAACGAAGGCATCTCCTCCACAATGTCGAAGACCTTGTTCTCCTCTTCGTGCTTGGGCTGCTCCACAGGCTGAGCAATTACTTCCTTAGCCTTGAGCACTTCACCGTTAGCATCATCGTTACCCTTCACATCAAAACTACCGATAGCGGCCTTATTGTTCATCAGCTGATCCTGTGTCTTGAGCTCGTCCTCCGGCTTAACCTCGTTATCCTTCTTGATAACGGGAGCAGTGAACTTAATAGAGCTCTTCACACGCTCAACGACTTTCTCAGGCTCTTCTATCTTAACTTGCTTCTTCACCTGAGCCTGCTTCTTAGGCTGGTTCAGGGCAGAAATTTCAGTTACCTGTGTAGCTGCGACTTTAGCATTAGCCTCTACAATATTCTTAATTGCCATGACGGCAAATGCAATTACAGCAATCAAGGCAACCACGATGATTGAGATGATGTTTCTCTTGGTCGTACCCTTGCGGAGTTTGTAAGCTCCGTATTTTTGGTTACGGCCTTCGAATACCAAATCAACCCAATTGCCATCAATCAAATCAATTTTTGCCATTTCCTCTTAGCTTTAAAATTGTTACGTATAGCTCGAAGATTATAACTTGACACCAGCCTTCTTAAGAAGAGAAGCATCCTGAGGATTAATCTTATCGAGCACGAATTTACCTATGCTGCAAATTTGCATCTCGTCCAGAGCGTCAATTACATTCTTGTAAAGGGCGTCATCAGTTGCCTTGATAATGACGGTAAGTGTCTGGACATGCTGTCCGTTGATGTCACCGGCCTTAATCTTCGACAACTCAGCATTATAGACGGAATCAGGATATTTCTTCGGATCGCTGAGCTTCTTTTTGTCAAGCTCAGCCTTGGCCTGCATCACTGTCTGCACAGGTACAGTTCCATCCTCAGTCACATGGTTAATAAGAACCTTGCGGATTCCATCCTTACCCCAAGTGGTCTTCTTCAAGCAACTTGGGTCATCCTTCACCTGACCAGCCACATAGTAGATCTGATTGTCAGCTACTGCGTAGATAGTGATTGTGTAGGAAGCCTTTGTTACCGAACGATCCTGCTCCTTGAGGTTTTTATCGTTACTCGGCACACTCAACTCCATAGTCTGAGGCTTGGCCAAAGAGGTACAGAGCATAAAGAATGTGATAAGAAGCATCATCATATCCACCATAGGCGTAAAGTCTACTCGGACATTGAACTTCTTCTGTCTACTTGCTTTCTGCTTCATTATTTATCCTCCTCAAGCTTTTTGTATGAAGTGATGAGATAGTAACGGTTCTGATTCATATCCTGCAGCTCCGACATGACCTTCTTCACCACCTTGTAAGGGGTGTTCTGGTCGGCCTTGATAGCGAGCTTGATATCAGGGTTCACCTGCAGAGCCTGGTCGACCCAGCATTGGAACTCACTCTTACCGAGCTTGCCATCGCTGTTGATGCTGTCAGTAGGGATACCCTGAGTCTTGATGGCATTCGACATTTCTGTCTGTCCCAGGCTCAGATAAGCGGATAATTTCTCCATAGGTACGCCCCACATAGGATCCTTCTGGAACTTCTTCTCTTGCTCAGCGCTCAGCTGGACACCAAACTGACCGGTCATGCCCGAGAGCACATCCATCATCTGCGCCTGGTTGTCCATGCTCATGAACACCTTGCCTTGCTTGTCGACAAGGATGTTGAGCACATCCTTTTCTGGAACTTTGATCTCCGATACTGACTGCGGAGTGACGACCTTCACCGGCTCATTCTTCACGAACGTTGATGTCAACATGAAGAAGGTCAGAAGAAGCACCATCACGTCAGACATAGGAGTCATATCGATCCAGACGTCATTCTTCTTAATTTTTACTTTACCCATAGCGATAAGATTTTAAAGGGTTAGCAAAAATTAAGCATCTGCGTGATTGGCTTCGAAAGTCTGTGCAATTGTATAACCAACCTCGTCAAGAGCGTATGTAAGCTTGTCTATCTTGTTAGTAAAGAAGTTATAGGAGATAACAGCACACCAAGAGGTAGCAATACCGAAGGCAGTGTTAATAAGGGCCTCAGAAATACCAGTAGACAGCTGCAGGGAGTCGCCACCGCCACCTGCTGCCAGAGCGGCGAACGAACGGATCATACCGGTCACAGTTCCGAGAAGTCCGGTAAGAGTACCCAGTGTAACGATAGTAGCGATGATGGGGAGGTTCATCTGCAGGGTAGGCATCTCAAGCTGAGTAGCCTCCTCGTGAGCCTGCTCAATCTTAGCAACCTTCTGAGCAACCTTCACATTGGCTGTAGAAGCATCCTCTGCCTCATAAGCATTGATAGAAGCAAGCACGACGTTAGCTACAGAGCCACCCATCTTGTCGCAAGCGGCCTTTGCCTCAGCCCACTTCTGATCCTTCACAAGAGCCTTGATGTTAGCAACGAACTTCACGAGAGAGCTCTTGCCGAAGGCAGTGCGAAGGGCGAGCCAACGCTCTACAGAGAGGCAGATAACGGTGAGCAGCAGCGTGTGAATCACAGGCACCACAACACCACCCTTGTAAATAGTTCCGGCGAGATTACCGTTGAGGACAGCGCCCGTAGGATCGTTGTTCACGAAGTTTGAAGGAGCGCCCAGCAAATACTTGAAGATGAGCACTGCAGCGACGAAACAAACTACAATAATCCAGAATGCATTTCTGATGCCCTGGAAGCCCTGTTTCTTCTTAGGGCCGGCGTTTTGAACTTTAGTTGCCATAATTTGAATTTTAATAAAGTTATAAATAAATTTAAGTTGTTGAGTTTCTTTGTTTTTCTCTTCTTTCGCCGCCAGCTTGCGCTTTTGGCTCCATCAGATTCTCAGTTATGACAACGCAAAGATAAGCAATTTAAGTATAACAAGCGTCCTAATTAAGATGTTTTAACGGCACTGCTATTGTTAAATCTTGCTTATCTGTGCGTCGAAGGGTCAGTGCAAAGCGGAAAGACAGGATTTGATTCGCGACATTGCTTCGCGGATATTGTCTTCGCTCGTGGCATAACTCATACGGAAACACTCCGGCGAGCCAAAGGCATCACCTCCCACAGTAGCCACATGGCCTACTTCGAGAAGATAGAGGGCAAAATCCATTGAGTTGTTCACGACATGTTTTCCGTCGCTCTTGCCAAAGTAGCTGCTGCATTTCGGGAACAGATAGAAAGCTCCGTCCGGCACATTGACCTCGAGTCCGGGAATTCCCCGTGCAAGACTCACGATAAGGTCGCGACGGCGTTCAAATGCCCCACGCATATCCTCCACACAGTCCTGACTGCCCGTATAGGCTGCAAGCGCTGCTCTCTGGCTGACATCGCAAGTTCCGCTGGTATATTGTCCTTGAAGCTTATTCATACCTTTTATTATCCATTCCGGAGCTGCTGCCCATCCGAGCCGCCAGCCTGTCATGGCATAAGCTTTAGAAACACCGTTGCAGATAACGGTACGTTCCTTCATGCCTTCAAACTGCGCGATACTTTCATGGTGGCCCACATAATTGATGTGCTCATAGATTTCATCCGACAGGACGAGCACATCCTCATGCTTGGCCAGCACCTGTGCGAGTGACTCAAGCTCTGTTTTGCTGTACACACTGCCCGTAGGATTGCTCGGCGAACAGAGAATGAGCATCTTGGTCTTGGGCGTAATGGCTTCTTCAAGCTGGGAGGCTGTCATCTTGAAATTCTGCTCAATACCGGCCTCAACAACAACCGGATTGCCGCCGGCCAGCTTCACCATCTGAGGATAGCTCACCCAGTAGGGGGCCGGGATGATTACTTCATCTCCAGGATTGACAAGTGCCAGAATGGAGTTGCAGACGCACTGCTTGCCTCCCGTACCCACGATAATCTCACTACTGCCGTAGGACAGTCCGTTCTCACGAGCCAGCTTGTCGGCTATGGCTTTCCGAAGGTCTGCATAGCCGGGCACAGGCGAATATTTGGAATAATTGTCGTCGATAGCTTTCTTACCGGCCTCTTTGATGGGTTCCGGAGTCATGAAATCGGGTTCTCCCACACTCATGTTGACCACATCAATACCCTGAGCCTTCATCTCATTACTCTTCTGCGACATAGCGAGTGTCGCGGAAGGAGCAAGTCGGTTAAGACGGTCTGATAGCTGTTTCATTTGATTCTGTTCTTTATTTGCTGCAAAATTACTTATTTTTTCTCAAGATGGAAGTAATTTACACCACTTTTTGGCGGATGTGACAAAATTGTCACATCTTCTTTGCCCCATCAGCTTATTTCAGGTGGAGTGTGTGCCCCATTCTGTCGCGCTTCGTCTGCAGATAACGCACATTGTAGATATTGGGAGTAACCTCGATGGGTACATTTTCGACAATCTCAAGTCCATAAGCCTCAAGTCCCACCCTTTTAACGGGGTTGTTTGTCATGAGCCTCATCTTGTGCACTCCAAGATGGCGCAGCATTTGTGCACCACAGCCGTAGTCGCGTTCATCTGGTTTAAAACCTAAATGCACGTTGGCATCAACTGTATCATAACCTTCCTCCTGCAACTTGTAGGCGGCAATCTTGTTCATGAGTCCGATACCGCGTCCTTCCTGTTGCATGTAGATAAGCACTCCCTTCCCTTCTTTCTCTATCATCTGCATCGACTTGTGAAGCTGCTCGCCACAGTCACAACGACGGCTGCCAAGGATGTCACCTGTTGCACACGAGGAATGCACTCTGACGAGGATTGGCTCATCTTCCTCCCAATGTCCTTTTACAAGGGCCATATGCTCAAGCCCGTTGCTCTGCTGCCGGAAGGGTATCAGTCTGAAGTGCCCATACTCGGTAGGCATGTCTACTTCCTCACCTACTTCTATTATGGACTCACGTTTGAGCCTGTAGGAAATAAGGTCCTTAATGGTGATGACACGCACTCCCCACTCTTGAGCATACTTCTGCAGCTCAGGCATACGGGCCATCGTACCATCCTCATTCATAATCTCCATGAGAGCGCCGGCAGGATAGAGACCGGCCAGGCGGCAAAGGTCAACAGCGGCCTCAGTATGTCCACTGCGACGCAGCACACCATTGTCCTGTGCGTAGAGAGGATTAATGTGTCCGGGACGGCCAAAGGTCTGGGGAGTGGACGTGGGATCGGCCAGCGCCAAAATAGTTGCCGCACGGTCGTGGGCCGACACACCTGTGGTGCAGCCTTCCAACTTATCAACGGTTATTGTGAAGGGTGTTCCGAGCATCGACGTGTTCTCCGAAACCTGACGGGGCAAGTCGAGCTCCTCACAGCGGGAGATGGTAATCGGTGCACAAAGGACTCCACGGGCGTTCTTGAGCATGAAGTTCACCTTTTCCGGCGTTATCTTCTCTGCCGCCACAATGAGGTCGCCCTCATTCTCTCGGTCTTCGTCATCTACAACAATGACGAACTTGCCTTCCTTGAAGTCTTTCACAGCATCCTCAATGCTGCTCAGCTTGAATTCACTCATATCTTCTTACTTTTATTTTCTAATACCTTATTATATATATATATGTTATTTTACTGCCTTCTTTTCCTGCATCTCCTTCACGTGCTCCACAATGCCGTCATTGACACCAACAATGGTCCTCAAGTCATGAAGCAGACGTATACGGAACCCCCACATACGAAAGTAGATGAAAAGACCTACAGGCACAATGACTGCCGACACAACGTTCAACCACCTGCGGCTGAACGGACGCGTATGTGCCTTCACCGCTAAGATGGGATATTTGTTTATAGCTGTCAGGATATACTTGTCACGCGTATTGCCTAAATCCTTGATGACGCTCTCAAGCTTTCTGCTTATCTCCTCTATAGCATGATCGGAATGGTAAGTGAAGAACACTTTTACCGGGTCGGGGGCCTTGCGCAGATTATGCCGTGCCGAATAAGCTTTCACTTCCGCTGTGATTGTTTCCAGAGCTGCTGCATCCTCCACATAGAGAGGATCGTGGATGATAACTTCCTTGCCCTGAATGCTTCGCTTGACTCTCAAGCCAAACATCCGGCGGAACCAATCGGCCCACTGATCAAGATTGAACACCACAGAATCGTTATTGGCCTTATAAGTGACAAAAGCGGCAAGCGGCGTCAGCACAACAGGGGCCAAGCCCTTACCGAAGGCGATAGTCCACATGCCCATTCGGGCCATTCTGTAGCCAGTGTTGTCAAGAATAAAGTAGATGATGAACACCAACACCGAAACGATGACTGGTATTCCTATGCCACCTTTCCGGATAATGGCGCCTAAGGGAGCACCGATGAAGAAGAAGATAAGGCATGTCAGAGCCAGAGTGAACTTGTTTATCATCTCTATCTTATGCTCCCGGATAAAACGGTCGCCGTCGGAGGTAACAATGCTCTTAAAGTCGAGGTCGCTCACTTGGGTCTGAGCTTCATTCAGTGCCGTGTTGAGTACGCGCAACTTGGCTTCGGGCGACAGACGGGCATATACGGAGTCGATGTTGTAGCTTTCCTTCATGGCCGCCTGAACATCACGCAGAGAATCCTTCCGCGGCATATAAGGCATGGCATAGATACTCCGTTGGGCATCCGTATAAAAAGCATGGCCTATACTGTCATAGACATGTCTCAGCGAGTCAATGCCTACAGTCAACTGCGATAGACTTTTGGTCTTGGCATTGGTGGAGATGGAGGAAGCATCAGCCAGATTGAAGTCACCGTCATAGTCAAGCAGAATACGCTTGGAAGCAAAAGTCTCACGACGGTAAGGCACAGCTGCACTGTTCCCCATCTGCTGCGACTCCATGTTCTCAAACCACTCGCCACTCCAGAGGCTTATAAGCAAATGCTTCTTCTCAGCCGTCGACTGTATCATGCCTGAGTCTGCCAAGATGATGGCCTGATCCTCATAGCTCCCTGTCATCCGATAAATCATTATGCCATAGAGCCGGCCTGTCTTCAAATCCTTCTTCTGTACGTAAATGTTGCTGTTCGGTATGCCGTCATAAAATATTCCCTCCGGTATCTCCAATTCCGGGCTTTTCTGCTTCATCGACATGAACAGCTGCATAATCTTCATCTGTGCATGAGGAGCCACCTGATTTTGAAAATAAAACGACAGAACTGCCGAGACCGCCGCTATTACCATCAACGACCTCATGGAACGCAAGAGTGAAACGCCTGAAGCTTTAATGGCTGTCAACTCACTCGACTCGCCAAGATTGCCGTAAGCAATGAGAGAAGACAAAAGAATGGCAAGGGGAAGAGCCTGCGGTACCAGCATTAATCCCATGTACCAGAAAAACTGCCCCAACACCTCCATTGACAAACCCTTTCCAATGAGTCTGTCAACATACTGCCACAAAAATTGCATCATCAGCACAAATTGGCAGATAAGGAAGGTCCCCGCGAACAGCACGCCAAACTGACGGGAGATATAGAGGTCTAATTTCTTTATTCGAAACATTTCTGAGGGCCTGAAGCCTATAGCATGTTCATCGTGCAAAATTAGCATAAAATTATCAGAAATCGCCCTCTCTGCCTCTTTTTTCTTTCATGGCAATGGTTCTTACGTTAAAGAAATCTGTCACCCTTGCTTCCCCCAGTAATTCCGGGTCCACTGCATGCCTTCCCAGGAACACATGTACTGTAATGAATGTCGCACCAACTCATCCAAGACTCTCAGCTACTTGTAGGGCGCGGCCATCGTGGCCGTCCGCATCCTACGGGCAAACAAATGGCTCTATCACAACTCAAACGTTCGCTGCTTGCGGACGGCCACAAGGGCCGCGCCCTGCAGTGGACATTCGAGAATGAGCACCTCCAATACCTTGCCGAGCCCTGTTGTGATAGTTTAACTCGGATTGAATGTGCCACGGGAATAATTTTAAGGGTGATTAGAGCTGAAATTTTGGAGAGTGTGCAATGGAAAACTTTGATTTTTGATACGGAAAATCGCGCGTTAAAAAATGTTAGGGCTTTCCGAATCCTTTACAAATAAAAATCTCGAAATAGAGATAATCAAAGCGTTTCAACACCCATTTCAGACCGTTTTTTGCCCGAGATCGGACTTCGAGCGCCTCGTGGAAGTACCTCGAGCGCCTCGAGATAGGACTTCGAGGGCCTCGTAATCGGACTTCGAGCGGCTAAAAGCATAGGTTTTTCAAGGCAAAAACAGGGGTTTTTCTGTCCTTTTGAGGCAATTTTAAGGACTCCCGAAAGGCGTATTTTTCACAAGATGTTGTTACACAATCGATTACAAATATATCGAAATTTTGCCATATTTCGGAGCAAAGAAAGCCTTGCTTCAAAATATGGCCAGATTTTGGCCCTTTCGCGTTTCTTTTTCTTTACAAATTTCGAATCGACCTTTGATTTTTGATACGCTTTTTCGGGCCAAAGTCAAACAAGTGTGCAATATTTTGGGGCCAGAGAACATCCAGATAGAAATAACCGTTTGAGAAATTGCGCTTGCTCATAGCGAAGCCCACGGCCGGTTTTTTCCGTTGAACTCTCGAAGAGCTCCAAGTTCAGAGTTACAGGATGGGACGGCATAGAGAAACAGCCAAAGTCCATTCCCCCAACATATAAAAAGTCAAGCGTGGAAACAACATTCCAAATATTTTAATCAGTTAGAAATAAAATTATGGGATATTTTTTGCCAAACCAAGATTTTGTATTACCTTTGCACACGCAAACTTAAAAGTAAGCAGGATGGCGGGATAGCTCAGCTGGTTAGAGCGTCGGATTCATAATCCGGAGGTCGT
>OMVH01000030.1 GCA_900314365.1 uncultured Prevotella sp.
CGCGTTCATGCCCATGTAGTTCAGAACTTCATGGCATGTTGTCATCCAGACGGTAAAGTGGCAATCAGAAGTACCAAATACGTTCAAAGTTTACCTGATGATCAGAAGATAGATGCTTGTCCGTTTATAGATATTTGCGAGCATAAAAATTTGATGCCTCCTAAGTCTATTAGTATTTTAGGGCAGACTGGCTGGAACTCTGCGTATTCCAGAAAAGGAAAAGGCGGAGGAGGATTGATGGCTTAAACAAAAGTCTATGAAGAAATTAGTGCCTTATTTTAGATCTGAAAGAAGGGATTTTACTCTTCTGCAAGGAGATGCTTTTGAATTGCTTCCCCAGTTCAACTTCTGTTTTGATATGATTTTTGCTGACCCTCCTTATTTCTTGTCCAATGGTGGCATAAGCTATCAAAGTGGTCGAGTGGTATGTGTGAATAAAGGTGACTGGGACAAGGGACTCTCACCTGAACAGATGCATGAATTCAACTATGGATGGCTTAAGCTTTGTAGAGAGAAGTTAAAAGATAACGGTACAATTTGGATTTCGGGAACATATCACAATATCTTTTCAGTTGCGGACTGCCTGCAGGAGTTAGGATATAAAATATTGAACGTTGTTACTTGGGCAAAGACAAATCCTCCTCCAAATATCTCATGTAGGTATTTTACTTTCTCCTCTGAGTTTATCATTTGGGCGAGGAAAATGAGGAAAGTGCCCCATTATTACAATTATGAGTTAATGAAGGCAATCAATGAGGGGAAGCAAATGACTGACGTTTGGCGTCTGCCAGCTATAGCGCGTTGGGAGAAATCTTGTGGAAAGCATCCTACGCAGAAACCTCTTGCTCTGTTGACAAGGATTATTCTGGCATCAACCACAGCACACGCCTGGATTTTTGACCCTTTCTCTGGAAGTTCTACTACAGGAATAGCTGCCAATTTATTAGGACGTCGTTTCCTTGGCATTGAAAAGGAAAAGGCTTTCCTTGAATTAAGCAAGGCAAGGCGGCTGGAAATAGATTCATTGAGGGTGGCTGAGGAATACAGAAACAAAATCTCAGATATTAAAGTCGTGGAGAAATTTAATCTTGAGCCTTTGTTCTTTGCTTCAGACCATATGCCATTGGATGACTTGCCCTTCTTAGAATAAAGTCCCGCTAATTGTAGCTTATACTACATCATGTCCGTGAAGCATGAGTTGCTGCGCTCAGTAGAGTAGCAGGAGTCCTGCGAAGGCTGCCCAGCATATCATGCGGATAGGGTTGATTTTTAGCCACATTGTTCCCACGAAGGTGGAAATGAAGAGTGCTACACTAATCCAGAACTGCCAGGGATTCTCTGAGGGGGTGCTGAAGTTCTCGGGAGTGAGGAGCAGCAAAGTGGCTGCCGCTAAAAGACCGACTACGGCAGGGCGCAAACCCGAGAAGACATCCATCACTGGCTGAGAGTGCATGTATTTCAAGAACAGCTTACTGATGAGAATCATGAGGATGAACGACGGCAGTACCAGAGCAAAGGTTGCTGTGGCGGCACCGAGCACGGCCATGCTCCCATTGAAGCCGGCATTATGGGCGGCCACATAGCCGCAGTAGGTAGCTGAGTTGATTCCAATGGGGCCTGGCGTCATCTGGCTGATGGCTACTATATTGGTGAACTCTGCCGTGGATAGCCAGTGATGGTGGATGACGGTTTCGGTCTGTATGAGCGAAAGCATGCCGTAACCACCGCCGAAGCCGAAGAGGCCGATCTCAAAGAAAGTGAGGAAGAGTTGCAGGTAGACCATCGTCATTCTGTGGGCTTAAGGAACCGACCGTAGATGTAGCCACCCACGCCAGCCGCTAAAATGATGAACACGGGATTGACGTGGAGGGCATAGATGAGCAGCGCGCCTCCGATGGGAATCCAGCAATTGACAATGTTTATCTTTGCGCTCTTGGCCAGATTGAATGTGGGCACCGCAATGAGAGCTACTACAGCGGGACGAATGCCATTGAACATGTCCCTTACCCATCCGATGTACATGAACTGATGGAAGAACATGGCTATGCAGAGGATGATGAGGAATGAGGGCAAAGCCGTGGCCAAGGCAGTGACGAGGGCTCCACGCAGTTTCCGCATCTTGTAGCCGATGAAAGTGCTGATATTGATGGCGAAGACACCTGGACAACTTTGTGCGATGGCCAACAAATCGAGGAATTCTTCTTTTGCTATCCACTTCTTCTTTTCCACCACTTCGCTCTCAATGATAGGTATCATAGCATAACCGCCGCCGAGCGTGAAGGCCCCTATCTTGAAGAAAGTAAGGAAGGCTGTCTTGTAGAAATGGCTCGTCGCGCGGCTACTCTGTGGTGCCTCGGATGAAGCTGCTACTCCCTCGTTGTCCTTGGGAGCAGCAGCATCCTTGGCTGTAGTGAAGTGGCCTTCGAAGAGGTCAGGATAGTTTTGATTGCTCATTGCTGTCGGATGATGGTCATTGTGCCAACTTTTCTTCCACCCACTTTCTGGCGTTCACAAAGGCCTCTATCCAGGGTGTCACCTCGTCAGCCTTGCGGTCGAGTGGATACCAGGCATTCTGCCAGGGGAAGATGGCACGCTCGGGGTGAGGCATCATGGCCAGATGCCGGCCGTCTGGTGAGCAGATACCGGCCACGTTGTAATCGCTGCCGTTGGGATTGCCGGGGTATTCGGCATAGTTGTATTTTGCCACGACGTTATAGTGGTCCTCAGGCTCGGGCAGATAGAAGCGTCCTTCGCCGTGGGCCACCCAGATACCTAACTTGGAGCCTGACAGGGAACCGAGCATCACGCTGTTGTTCTGCGGGATGGCTACGGAGAGGAAACTGCTCTCGAACTTCTGGCTCATGTTGTGTACGAGGTGTGCGCGGTGCTGATGTGCCGGATTTATGAGGTTGAGTTCCACCATGAGCTGGCAACCATTGCAGATGCCGAGGCTCAGCGTATCCTCGCGGGCATAGAACTTGTCGAGAGCTTCCTTGGCTTTAGGATTATAGAGGAAGGCACCGGCCCATCCTTTGGCCGAGCCGAGCACGTCGCTGTTGGAGAAACCGCCGCAAAAGACAATCATGTGGATGTCATCAAGCGTCTCGCGGCCACTGATGAGGTCGGTCATCATCACGTCCTTCACTTCGAAGCCTGCCAGCCAGAGAGCGTAGGCCATTTCGCGCTCTCCGTTGGTGCCTTTCTCGCGGATGATGGCTGCCTTAGGAGCGTTGGGCCTTGTGGACTGTGCTCCCTGCCAGCGGTCGGGATTAAGGCCGAGCGACTTGCAAGTGCCTTTGAAACTGTTGGGGAACTTCATCTCCAAGGGTTGCTTCTTGTAGTTCTGATAGCGTTTGCGGGCCATTCCATTGAGGCTCTGTTTGCGGTCGAGCAGATAACTGGTGCGAT
>OMVH01000125.1 GCA_900314365.1 uncultured Prevotella sp.
CGCAGAAACAAGGCCTGGCCGTAGATATTGCGCACACCCTCATAGGCCGAATAGGAATCGGTGGTGATGCGTACACGGTGGATATTATGGATGACCTGGTTAGCACGATGGATGCCCTTGTAGTTCACCTGCCAACGCTGGAGAATCCACGTGTTCGAAGTGTTGAAAATGAAGTTCACGAGTTGTCCCATCTGGCTCGACGTGCCTTCATCAGTTCCGAACACATTGTCGCCCATAGCCTCGCCGAAGCGCCACTCCTGGTCGTTATAGCTGTCGGACTGCAGCAAATCATAGACAGCATCAAGAGCAGACTGCATCTTGTACTGCGTATCGTAATAAGTCTTGTCTGTAGGATTGGCCTGCACCTCTTTGTCCAGGAAGTCGCTGCATCCTGAGAGAACGACCATGCACGCCAAAGCTACGAGACCTGATATCAATATCTTCTTCATACTCATTCTAAATCTTTATTATAAGCCAAGTTTTACACCGAAAGTGAACGAACGTGCCTGAGGATAGTTTCCTTCGTCGACACCCATGCTGAGGTTGTTGCTCTCACTGCCCACCACGCGTCCGATTTCAGGATCAAGGCCGTCGTAGCTCGTGAAGGTAATCAGATTGTAAGCCGTCAGAGAGAGGGCGAGCGAGGAAAGCTTCAACTTCGTGAGGATGCTTTGAGGGAAGTTGTAAGTAAACTGAAGTTCCTTCAGGCGCAGGTAGGATCCATCCTTCACATAGAAGTCGCTGGCGCGGAAGTTGCGCGGCGAGTCGTTGTTGGAAAGGTCGGGAACGCTGGCGTTCAGATTGAGCGGGAAGTATTCACGGGCTTTGCCTGGAATCTGTCCAGACCAGTGCTTGCTGCGCAGGTCAGCATAGCAGTTTCCGGCAGCGGCATTATCGAGATAATAGTCCATGATATTGAAAATCTTATTGCCCGTCTGACCTTGGAAGAAGATGCTAAGATCGAAATTCTTATAGCCTACGGCCATAGGAATACCAAACACGAACTTGGGCAGCGGAGACCCCAGATAGGTACGATCCTCGGCGGTGATACGGTTGTCTCCATTAAGATCCTTCCAGCGGAAGTCACCCGGCTGATAGGTTTGCTCGAAGTCGGCCTTGCCCACTTCGTACTGCGCGCTGTTCCTTACCTCCTCGGCGGTGTTGAAAATACCGTCGGTTACATAACCGAAGAAGGAACCGATAGGCTGGCCTACAGCAGTCTTGGTCACATAGTCCACGATACTTCCCTCACCATTGTAACAGCCATAGATTGGCTCATTTCCTGTTCCAAGCTTTGTAACTTTGTTTTTTATCCATGAGAGGTTGAAACCTACGTTGTAGCGCCAGTCCTTACCAATGTTGTCCTGCCACTTCACGTCGTACTCCCATCCGTAGTTGCGCACATCGCCAGCATTGGTCATAGGTGAGGCGTCGAGACCGGCAGAGCTCACTGTAGGCACCCGCAGAAGCATGTCGGTGGTGAGACGGTTGAAGTACTCCACTGTCAGCGACAGTCTGTTGTTGAAGAAACCCAAGTCGACACCGACGTTCCAACTCTCGTTCTTCTCCCACTTGATGTCATCATTACCGAGGACAGTGGCCGTAGCTCCCTCATAGACCGTGGAGTTGCCCAGGCCATAAGGATAGTTGTAACCAGAGGTGAGATAAGTGTAGCGCGAGAGCACATCTATACGGTTGTTACCGAGCAGTCCCCAGCCCACACGCAGCTTGCCGTTGGAGAGCCACTTGACATTTTTCATGAACGGTTCGTTGGAGAATCTCCAACCGAGGGACACCGAGGGGAAGATACCCCAACGGTTGTTTTTGGAGAACATCGACGAACCGTCGGCACGGACGTTGGCCTGGAAGAGATAGATGTCGTTCAGACTGTAGTTAATGCGGCCGATGAGACCTATTGCCGTCCATTCACGGTCGAGGCCGTAAGTTTTGTCACCGGTGTAAGCGCTCGAGAGATAATGGAAGATGTCGGAATTGCTCGGCGTACCACTACGGTAGGACTGCTGCCAGCTGTTCTTGTAGCCTTCGGCAGTCTGACCGGCAAGAACCGTAACCTTATGATGCTTGTCGCTCCAGTTGAAAGTGAGCAGATTGTTCATCTCCCATTTGTTGACCGTATTCTGGTACTTGTAAACCTGAGAGAGTGAACTGGGCATTACGAAATCTTCGTCAAGCCCCCACACCCCATAGAAGTTGTCGTCGGTCTGATGAGTGGTATAGTAGGATAACTTGAACTGATAATCGAAATACTTCAAGAAGCGTGCATCGAGGCTGAGATTCAGGTCCAACCGGTTATTGGTGGTCTCAGCATTGTTGCGGTCGAGGACAGCCAAGGGATTATTGCTGTACCAATAGCCTTTGGAATCATGGAGGTACTCCAAAGGCGACTCATAGAGAGCCTGTTTCAGGATGCTGCTTCCACCCTCGGGAATCCCGTCGTGGTCGTCGTGGGTGAAAGCCATATTGGCAGTCAAATCGAGCCATTTGGCAAGCTGTGTCTTGAGATTGAGCCTTGTGTTGATGCGACTGTAACCGGAGGTCTTGACGATACCGTTCTCCTTAAAATAGCTGGCACTGGCCAGGAACTGCGTCTTGTCGGAGCCTCCGGAGACGCTCACTCCGTGCTGCGTCTTGAAGCCTGTACGGGTGATGGCATCCCACCAGTTGCCCACACCGTTATGGCGAATGGTATCAAGGAGATTGTATTTGTTCTGGTCGAAGGCATAAGTGCCGTCGGCCTGCTTAGTCATGTAGAGGCGCCCATCCTCGGAGTATGTTTTGGAGGAATTAATGTAGTCCTGCATGAGTGCATAGTCCTCAAGACCCATGACATCAATCTTCTTCCATGGATTAGAGAAGCCCACATAGCCGTCGTAGGTAATACGCACCTTACCTTCCTTTCCCGTTTTGGTGGTGATGGCCACGACACCGTTAGCAGCACGCGAACCATAGACAGCACTCGAGGCGGCGTCCTTGAAGATCTCAACATTCTCGATGTCGTTGGGATTGAGATAGTCTATATTGTCGACGATGAAGCCATCAACCACATAAAGCGGATCGGAGTCGTTGATGGTACCTGTACCGCGTATCTTTATCGTCGTTGAACTACCCGGGGCACCGGTATTCTGAATAATGTTCACACCCGCAGCACGTCCTTGCAATGCCTGAAGTGTAGAAGAAACAGGAATATTGTTGATGTCCTTTCCTGAGACCGAGGAAATAGATCCCGTGATGTCGCTCTTGCGCTGCACACCATATCCGATGACCACGAGCTCATCAAGCTGCTCGGCCTCAGAATTCATAGTCACATCGATGCTTCTGCGTCCGCTCACCGGAATGAGAATCTGTTTGAAGCCCATGAACGAGTACGTTAGGGTAGCATTCGATGGCACTGTGATGGTGTAATTGCCGTCGACATCGGTGACGGCTCCGTTGGAGACATTGCCTTTTTCCCTGATGGTGACGCCCGTTAATGGCTCTTTGGTCTGCCCATCGATGACAGTTCCTTTGACTGTGATTTTCTGGGAGTATGCCATTACGGAGACCAGCATCATGAGGAAAAGCACTGTCAGCCGTGTTGCTTTATAAGTGTAATTGTGCATAATATTGTTTTCAAAATAAGGGAACCCTCCATAAGGGGTTATGTGATGATGTAAGAGTGATAATGAAGCGCCGCATCAGAACAGCGCTTCATTATCAGTTTTGGGGTGTAGACTGTCAACGCTTGACAATCTTCTTGCCTGCAGTGATGTAGAGTCCCGGCTTGAGATTCTTGGAGTCCACCTTTATGCCGTCGATGGTATATATGTCGTCAGTGTTGGTATTCTTCTCGGCCACAGTCTCCTGGATGCCAGTGAGCGCCTTCTGGTAAGGATCAACATAAGAGGGGTCGGTGGGGTCGGTCACACCATCGAAGATTGGCTCCAGATAGCCCATGTCGCTCTTGCCGTCCCATCCCGTCTTGTGATACTTGAAGGTGTAGATACGGCTCGTGGCTGCTGAGCAGTAGAGTATCTGACCGCCAAGGTTGCGAAGACTGTGCACATGGTCGCCGGTTGACGTGATATGGGGACATACAACCGGTGTTGCATCCTTATCGTCGAGACGATAGAGACCGTCGCCATAGACGGCGGGATTGTTGTTGGCCTCATTGTACCAATAGAGCGAACCGCCTGCTACAGTCTGCTCCTTCACCCAGTCACACTGTGTACCGGGGCAGAAATCGTTCTGCATATAGGGTTTGTTGACACCGTCGAAGGCCCAAAGCTCGCCACCCCAGTTGTTGGGCTGAGCAGCATCGAATCCGTGGGCAGCACAGAAGAAATAGGTGTTCTGGAACACGCAACCAGGATCAGGATAAGAACTGTTCTTGGCCGTCGGAGCGAGGTCGTTCACATCGTAGACTACCTCGTCGCCCGGTGTAGTGCTGTAGCCACCGAGCTCATTACCGATGCTGTCCTTGTGGACACGGCACCAGATACGGCCTTTGAATACTTCCCAGCCCGGGCCGAAGCAATCGCCGCTGATACCGATACCGGCATCGTTCTTACCAGGATTGGTGTCTACAATCTGATAGGTTCCGGCTTCTGTACCATCGGAAGCCCAAGGCTCGTTGCCGTACTCCGGAGTCCACGCCTTGAAGACAGCTTTCTGATTGTTGAAGTTCTCAAGGTTGTCGATGGCGGAGTCGCGAGTATAACCTACCAGACCCTTGGCTGTGGCATCCTGGTTCTCCTCGTAGTTGATGTCTTTCACCACGAAGGTTCCGGCCTCAGTACCATCAGTGACACAGAGCTCAGTACCGTACTTACCGTCGACATCGTCGCCCTTGAAGAACACTTTGCGTCCTACGCGTACATAAGGATAATGAAGATTGGTGTTTTCCTTTCCGGGATTATCAATCTTGATTTTGTCGGACAATCTCTTGGTTCCGGCCTCAGTGCCATCGGTCACCCACACCCAATACTGGGCACCATTGTCGGGGTCGTACTCGGCACTCTCGTCGTCGATGGCTCCGAAGACAGCCTGAGTTTCGTTGACCTGCATGAAGCCCTTGGGGTCACCATCACCCACGGCATAAAGGTCCTTCACCATGAAGGTACCGGCCTCGGTGCCATCAGAAATCCAAAGCTCACGGCCTGCGTCGTCAGTATTGGCAGAGAAAAGACACTTGTCGTTAAGACGGCCCAGATAAGAAGGATTGGAGCTGGCAGTGCCAGGCACAATGTCCTTCACCATCTTTGTACCGGCCTTGGTACCGTCGGTGACCCACAGCTCCTCACCATGTTCACTGTCGGTAGCAGCGAAGAAGGCCTTGTAGCCTTTCTTGGGAGAGCCGCAGACGACCACGTTCTTCTCCTTTCCCAACTTACGCTCGGAATTGACGTTCACCGTCACTCCGTCTGGCAAAAGGTCGATAACCTCACCTTCGTTCTGTGCCCATGCGTCGCATGCAAACAGCGCGCAAGACACCATGAGTAAAAGTTTGCTTCTTTTCATAAT
>OMVH01000209.1 GCA_900314365.1 uncultured Prevotella sp.
GCAAGTGGATATTTAAGGATGAACCCTAACCTACATAGCTTCACCCTGCAGTGGATATTTGAGGACGGACTCTAACCTGCCAATCTGCGGCACCTGCTCTGACTGATTCTATCTCGGTGAAAATTTGGAGGTCATCAAGAGAGCTATGAATTAGGAGTTAGACAAACGGACAATAATTGGTAGACAACGGTTAACAGTTTGACTACATTTCTGCAACAACTTAATAAAACTTCGACACACAGACGATGTTTGAATGGATGATTCATAGTGTCTGATCATTTGCTCTTCCCTGGAAGTGAGGGGAGATAGTGGTTTCAAGGCTTTTCTATGGAGGAGGCCTCACACTGGTCTTCTCTGTGAAGTGTTATTTTTGAAGCCATTCCTCAATTCTTTGGCTGTGTTCTTGCTGTTTTCATAGATTTTATATACTTTTGCCGTAGTATTGAGCTTGATAAAACAAATGTACTAATATATAATGTATAGGACTAATACTTGCGGGGAGCTGAGGCTCTCCGACTGTGGCAAGGAGGTCGTCCTTGCCGGATGGGTGCAGCGCACGCGTAAGATGGGAGGCATGACCTTCGTCGATCTGCGCGACCGCTATGGTATCACGCAGTTGGTTTTCAACGAATCTGCTGATGAGGCACTCTGTGATGCCGCCAATCGTCTCGGACGTGAATATTGCGTCCAGGTGAAGGGTAAGGTCAGTGAGAGGCAGAGCAAGAACCCCAAGATGCCTACCGGTGACATCGAAATCATTGCTTCTGAGCTTAATGTGCTGAGTCCTTCGCTCACTCCTCCATTCACGATCGAGGACAATACTGACGGAGGCGATGACTTGAGAATGAAGTACCGCTACCTGGACCTTCGGCGTCCCGTAGTGAGGAAGAACCTGGAGTTGCGTCATCGCATGACTATTCTTATCCGCAATTTCCTTGATGCTCAGCAGTTCATTGAGGTAGAGACACCTTTCCTGATTGGTTCTACTCCCGAGGGTGCACGCGATTTCGTAGTGCCAAGCCGTATGAATCCCGGACAGTTCTATGCGCTCCCACAAAGTCCGCAGACGCTCAAGCAACTGCTTATGGTGGCCGGTTTCGACCGTTATTTCCAAATAGTGAAATGTTTCCGCGACGAAGATTTGCGCGCCGACCGCCAGCCGGAATTCACGCAAGTGGACTGCGAGATGAGCTTTGTCGACCAGGACGACGTCATCAATCTCTTTGAGGAGATGTGCCGTATGCTGTTCCGGGAGATTCGGGGCGTGGAGCTTCCGAAGCTTCAACAGATGACGTGGCATGAGGCTATGCGCAGATTTGGCAGTGACAAGCCTGACCTCCGTTTCGGTATGGAGTTTGTTGAGCTGCAAGACATCCTGAAGGGAACGGGGTCGTTCAGTGTTTTCAATGAGGCGGAATACATAGGCGCCATCTGTGTACCCGGTTGTGCCAACTACAGCCGCAAGCAACTCGACGGCCTCACGGAGTTTGTAAGGAAGCCGCAGGTAGGAGCTAAAGGACTTGCCTATATCAAGTATAATGCGGACGGCAGCGTAAAGAGCTCGTTCGAGAAGTACTATACGCCCGAGCAATTCCAAGCTGTCAAGGAGCGCTGTGGAGCTAAGGATGGTGACCTTGTACTGATTCTTAGTGGCGCAAATGCCAACAAGACCCGCGTACAGCTTTGCACGCTGCGCCTCGAAATGGGTGACAGATTGGGTCTGAGAGACAAGAACGTGTTCAAGTGTCTTTGGATTATCGACTTCCCGCTCTTCGAGTGGAGTGACGAGGAACAGCGGCTCATGTCGACCCATCATCCTTTCACAATGCCCAACCCCGACGATATTCCTCTTCTTGACAGCCATCCCGAGCGTGTTCGCGCCAAGGCCTATGACTTTGTGTGCAATGGCATCGAAGTGGGTGGAGGCAGCCTTCGTATCCACGACACTAAGCTACAGGAGAAGATGTTCGAGGTGCTCGGTTTCACTCCTGAGCGTGCGGAGGCGCAGTTCGGCTTCCTGATGAACGCATTCAAGTACGGCGCACCGCCTCATGCCGGTCTGGCCTTCGGTCTCGACCGCTTCGTGAGCATCCTCGCCGGACTCGACAGTATCCGCGACTGTATCGCCTTCCCCAAGAACAATTCGGGGCGTGATGTCATGCTCGGAGCACCTTCGGAACTTGAGCCTAAACAGCTTGAAGAACTGCATCTTAGAGTTGATTTAGCTCAACCGGAAGAGTAATGGGGCTTGACGTAAGTCAATAAAACACCATTGGACCGCTTTAGGGCGGCCAATGGTGTCAAATTTCCTGCCAAAAACCTGCAAATCTACAAAGAAATGTAGTACATTTGCAAAGTAAAAGAAGAATAGATCAACTTCACGTAAAGAGGTGATTAATAATTCATTCAAGTTTTATGGCAGAAAAGAAAGCAACAAGGAAGGCAGCTGCTTCGAAGACGACAGCAGCACCTGTGACCGTAGCCGCTCCGAGAAGAAGAGGCGCAGTCAAGAAGGAAGAAGTGGTTATTAACTCAGAGAGCGTCGGTTTCCGCGCTGGCGATGTGTACCAGGCACTTGCTGCCGCTGGCAAGGCTCTGAGCGTTGCAGACATTGCTAAGGCCGCCAACATTACTACCGAGGAGGCTTATCTCGGTATTGGCTGGCTCTTCAAGGAGGGAAAGGTGAAGGATGAGGATAAGCTCATCACTTTAGCTTAATATCCAGCCTCCGCGCAGAATTAAGGGCTGCAACATGGTAACCAGAATGTTGCAGCTCTTTTTGTATCTGTTACCACAACATTAGGAATGGCATTGAATTACGACACTGAAATCTATCGTCTGCTGGTGTTCGCGGGGGCTCGCGGCCTTCGTGTGAAGACTATCGCACGCGCTGTTTTCAATGCTTCCAACTCATTTTTCGCCCCTTTGGACTATGATGATGTCTATGAATATTGTCGAGGTTTCCTTCGTCGCAAGGCTGCATCTGCATCGTCGCCCATAGAGCATACTGGCGTGAGAGGCTACTACCGGCTGCGCAAACATTGCGAGGCCTCACGACAGCTTATGCTTCAGTTCAAGGAGGATGAGGAAAGTGAGTAGCACTTCACCGCTCTTTGCGGATGGTTTTTTGACATATGGTCTTGCGGTGTATTGCGCAAGATATGGCTATCATTCTTTTCTACTTGCAGTTAGAGCGCAGTCGTAAAATCTGCGTGCAGCTCTCGGTTCATGCTGTCTATGGCATGAGGCATAATTAAAATGGAGATAAGCACACCTGTACAGATTGCTTATCTCCATAGAGCGGTTAGGTTCAAAGAACGTGCCGTTTATTTTTCCAAAACCTTGAACTCAGCTCCTGAGGCAAAGTCCTGACCGTTCTGCTCGCTGAGTGCTGTCAGTCTGACGTAACGTGCTTTGACCGGGGTGCGCAAGTTGACGGTCTTCTCCTTACGGTTGTTCTCGAAGTTTCCTTCCGCAACGGGAGCACTCCACTCTTTGCCGTCATTGCTCACTTGTATGCGGTAGCCTTTGATGTTGCCGTTGCCACTGTCCTGGCGTGGCAGGTAAGTGAAGCCCTTGATGCTCTTTTGTGAGCCGCAGTCGAAATCAACCCAGTGGGGGTAGTTGGCTACTGTGACCGAATACATAGTGTGCCAGTAGGTCGACGGGTTACCATCAACGAGATGGTTGGCATCGCCCTTGCCGCTCTCAACACTTGAAGCATAGACCACCGTGAGCGGGATAGACTCGATACGAGTAAACTCCTGCGTGGCAGTGAGCCATTCGCATCCCTTTGCCCATGCAGTCACTCTGCCACCATTGCGAAGGTCGAAGGCTCCCGTGTATTTCACGGCTTTCTTGCTGTTGTTCACCCTATAGTAAATCTCTTTCTCTTCACCACTGGCCGTAAGAGTTACCTTACCTTCTGCGCTACGCGTGATGATGAGTGGGGTAGGAGCTGTCAAAGTGATATTGGCAGCGCTGATAAGTGCTTCGTCCTGTTTGCTGGACACCGGACGAATAACGTAGCCGAAGGTATGGGGTGTAGCCATAACACGGTCTTGGCTCAGGGGACCGCCTTGTCCACAGCTGTTGCCACCAAGCCCAGTAATGGCCTTGTCGAGATGGAGGTATGTGGCATCGCTCAGAGGAAGCTCATAGGGGTGATTGGCCATGGCGAGAGCATTGTCCGACCAGGGAAGGGCCGAGAAGCTCATCCTGTCCTTAGCCACAAACACTGCTCCATTACCGCTGGCGTCGGTCAGAGCCACCCAGCGCGAATCCTGGTGGTTGCCTGTGTCCTGAGGCTTGGGGAAGGGAACAAACTCTTTGGTTACGTCGGTCTGTTTGTAAATGCCTATCATCTGTCCGGTCTTGCGGTCAGGATAGTTGTCCACAGGGCCTCTGCCGTAGTAGCTGAGCTGTCCTAAACGCTGGCTCAGCCTCAGAGTGTAGCCCAGTCTGGCGAGAGTTAGTGAAGGCTTGTTGCTTGTGATGGCACTCTCGCTCTCGATGCTTCCGCCGGCAAAGATGGTATAGACCACCTGTGACGTGAACAGGAAGTCATCCATCCCAAAGGGTTTGTCCTTGAGCTCTATGAGCTTTTTCCAGTTGGCTGTTCCGCCTTCGAGCTTGTAGCCATAGGGAGCCTGAGACACAATGTCGAAAGCTATCGAAACCGAGCCGTCGGCATTCTTGTGCACCTTGTAGGCCTTACTGTGGTGCTGCAAGTTGTTCAGACCGTTGGCGTACCATTCGCCATAGGCCCAGTTGTCGTTATTGGTCCAGGCGCGGAATGCGTTGAGCTTGGGCCCGCAGCCGTCGGCAATGATGTTGTTGTTGCCGTAAGTGAGGTTGTAAAGGGTGCCTTCGTTGAGGTCGAGCGTGGTACTGAAGTTCGATCCCGAAACTGTCAGCTTGCCGTCTTTTTCCTTGCCAACCTCCAGCTTGCCTTGAGCTGCAAGTTGAGGACGCTCCTTAGCCACTTGTAAGGACAATTGCTCTTCTGCCTGCACATAGCCAGCTTTGGCCCATGGCATGTCGTGCTTCAGACGGTAAGTAAGGTGCAGAAGATAGTCTTTTCCAGTGTCAAGACCGTCGTTCAGACCACTGATACTCACTTTCGTGTGCGAGCGTGGAGTTACAGAACCGAGGTTGACAGTCCCTTCTTTCACCACATTACCGTCGGCAGTCAGTTGGTAGCAGAGCTCGTAGCCAGAGAGGTCGTCGGTGTAATAGTTCTTGTTAAAGATGTCGATAACACCGGATTTCTGGTCGCTCCAAGTCGTACTGATGTTCTGGTACACCTTTTTCACCTCGTAGTACTGGGGCTTAGGGGTCTCATCGCCAAAGATGATTCCATTCATCACGAACTGGCCGTCATTGGGAGTATCCCCGAAGTCGCCGCCGTAGGCAGCGTAACGTTTGCCGTCCTTGGTATAGTTCCACATGCTCTGGTCAATCCAGTCCCATATGGCTCCACCCATGAAATAGTTGGTCGACTCAATGGCATCCCAGTAGTCCACAAGGTTACCAACGGCATTGCCCATGGAGTGAGCATATTCAGAGATATGGAAGGGATATTTGATGTTCATTTTGCCCTTCACGGCATCCCTCGTCCAGGCGATACTAGGATATTGGTTGGAGCCCATGTCCACTATGTCGTTATTGCGCTCGTACTGTACGGGGCGTGACACGTCGAAGAGCTTCAGAGAGTCGTAGGCAGCCACAAAATTATGCCCCGGACCGGCTTCGTTGCCGAGACTCCAGATGACGATACATGGATTGTTGACAAGCTCGTGGGCCATTGTCATCACGCGGTCAACGTGAGCAGCCCGGAACTCCGGTACGTGGGAGAGTGAGGCCTCGCCATAGAAATACTCGTGGCTCTCAAGGTTTGCTTCGCTTTCCAAATAGATACCGTACTTGTTACAGAGATAGTAGAAATAGGGATCGTTGGGATAGTGCGATGTGCGCACGTGATTGATGTTGGCACGCTTCATGGCCATTATCTCGCTTTCCATCTGCTGGCGCGAGATGACATGTCCCGTCAGAGGGTTGGTGTCGTGGCGATTGACTCCCTTGAGCTTCAGGGTCTTGTTGTTGATGTAGAAGTAGCGGCCAGCCAGACCGAACTCGTCTCTCTCGGCTGGTGTGTCCTTTATCTCTACAGTGCGGAAGCCAGTCTGCGTGCTTACGGTCTCGATGACCTTGTTGCCATCCATCAGTTCACCTACGAGCACATATACGTTGGGCTGCTCGGCTGTCCAGGGTGTGGCACCTGTTACACGGAGTGTCTGCCTGATGTCGGTCTGGGTGTTCTTGCCGAGTTTCAGCTTCGTGACGTTGTCCGCAAAGGTGGCCACCAGCGTGTTTTCGTCGCTGTAGAGCTTGTTGCGGTAGAGCGACCAGCGCAGACTCAGCTTCTTGGCGTTACCCGTAGAGAGGTTCTGCAGTGTGGTGACTACATTAAGCTCTCCGTTTCCATTCTTATAGGAGGGAATGGCTTTGAAGTCAGCGATGTGGACTTTAGGTGTGGAGGTGACATAGACATCGCGCAGTATGCCCGGCAGGCGGAACATGTCCTGAGCTTCGAGGAAACTGCCGTCGGATGAGCGGTAGACTTCCACGGCCACTTCGTTGTGCCCCTTGTGGGCGAAGCGTGTGATGTCGAAACGGGCCGCATCGCGCGAGTTCTTTGAGAATCCCACGTAATGGCCATTCACCCAAAGATAGAAGAAGGAGTCGACACCGTCGAAGTTGAGCACAATCTCTCTTCCGTCCCAGCTTGCCGGAATATCGAAGGAACGACGGAAAGAGCCGACCTCATTGCGGTAGGTATAGGTAGTGTAGTTCTTTGGCGGCTCGCGCATGACACCTTTTTTCCAGTCGCCCGGCTTAATTTCGTATTTGAAGATGACCCACTGGTTCACATAGATAGGTACTCCATACTTCAGGCTGCCGTCCTTCTGCACGCCGGCAATGTTCCAGCTTACGGGCACTTTGATAACATCCCATGTGCTGTCGTCGAAGCCTTCCTCATAGAAGGTCTTCGGGCGCTCGTCGGGATTCTTTGAGAAGTGGAACCGCCAGTCACCGTTGAGACTTTGATAGAAGGATGAATTTTCGGGCAGCACTTTCCGGGCTTCCTCCACATTGCCAAAGGAAGTGAAAAGGCTGTGTGCCGGCAGCTTGTTGTAGCCGAGCTGCATAGGTGACTGCCATTCCATGCCGGTTGGGGCAGTGGCCTGCCCGTAGGCGTAGCCTTCAGCCGGACGGTAATAGCCAAGAGCTGCTAAGGCTACAGAGGCGCAAAGGAGTGTAGATAGGAATCGTAAATTCATTGGGAATGAAGATATGATTGGTTTTAGTATTTCTTGTTTCACTTTTGTTCGCAGCCTGTTTTCAGAGCTCGTCGATGTCTTCGGCATTCCGTTCCAGGATGCTTGCGGCCAGACTGTCGCCTGCCTGGATGATGGAGCACAGCGGGTAGAGCATACGGGCCGTGTCATAGCACCGTTCGTCCTCGTAGCTGTTGAAGTTAAGTCCGAAGGCTCCCATATGCCATCTGATGGCGAGCATCTCGTCGTCGAACATCACGAGTCCGCTGCACAGCAGGTTGATGACCGATTTCTCGCCGTGTCCCATCGGGAACTTCTTGTAGCTGATTTTCCATGCGTCGATGTCCTCATAGTTGCCCGTGAAGCGGTTGCGCTGCTTGCGCACCGAGCGCTGATAGATGTCGGCTTTGCAGACATCGTGGAGCAGGGCGGCTATGATGACGTGGTCGCGCTTCACTTCCAGTGCTACTGAGGAGTCGAGTTTTGACATGCTGTCGAGCACGGCCAGCGATGCCTTGCAGACGTTGAGTGAGTGGAGAACGAGTCCTCCTTCCACATTGAGATGGTGGCCTGCCGAGGCTGGAGCTTCAAAGAACCCCATGTCCTCAAGGTCTTTGATGACATCGTCCACTCCCTCGCGCTTTGTGGACTGTAGCAGAGAGATGAACTCTTGCTTGTTTGCTTCCTTGTCTATTTTCATGCTTTGTAGGATTGTATAATGTTAGTTTTGTGAGAGCTGTCCCCTGAGCTGAGTTGTGGGGCTCCCATCTTATAGTCTATGCAAAGTTAATGCAATCGGAATGAACGGACAAGGAAAAGCTGTTTTTTCTTTGCCGTTCCAGTTGTGTACTGTCAGTTGGAGCTGTCGATGCACGTTGGCTTAAAGGCGTTTGGAACGGAAAATCACAAAAAAAGCAGTCTTGGAATCACTTCCCGGACTGCTCTATATCATTTAGCTTTAATTTCATAAGTTGAGCGACACATCGCTCATTGTTATCCAACAATCTTAATCTTACCTTGCTTAACTAATACCTAAATGATTACAACCTTTAAACCAAATAACTAAAAACCTAAATCTATTACTAACCTAAACAATCTCTTTTCTTTTGACACTGCAAAGGTAGTACTTGTTTTCGGCGCGACCAACAAAATAGTTACGAAACATCATTATTTGGCCGTTTAATTGAGACAGGTCAATTGTTGTGTGCGGAAACAACTAACATTTTCTTGTCTCAGTGTGTTTGGAACGCGAGAGTGCGACCGCTTTGTCAGCATCTGGTGAAGGTTGTAAGGAGCAGGAATGACGCACTGCCGCGGGCTATTCGTCGCCGAAGGTGATTCTGGCTCCAACATTCAGGCTGAAGCGCAGCCTTTTATCCGTGTAGGCCGACTCAACGCAGCTTCCATTCTTGAAATGATAGGTGAGGCCTGGCTCAGCGTACAGACTCACTCTGTTCACGGGACTGTACTCCACTCCGGCTGCGGCATGAGTGCTCCATAGCAGTTTGTGTTCGCTGACGTTGTGGCTCGACGTAGTCTCAATAATCCCGGTACGGTCGGTGGTTGATGCTTTCCCGCTGACGAGTTTCTCGGCTTCACCATTGGCTGTGACATACGTGTTGAGCCCTTTCATCTTCCATATGCTGTAGCTCACGCCCAAAGGCAGTCCTACATAGTGGAGTTTCTGACTTGTAGTGCTGTGACTGTTACCATTGTCTGAAGTAAAGGTCGACTTCAGGTAGCTGTAGTTGATACCCGAAATGAGACTCCATCTGTCGTTGATGGCGTAGCGCACCGAGATGCCCACTTTCACGGGTAAATCGTGCTTTGCCTTGTGGCTGATGGTAGCGTCGGACTGTGTCAGAACGTTGCTGCCCAAGCTTTTGAAGTCAGATGGGAATGCCCCTATCGGGGCTGCATCCATAAGCATGATACCGTTGTTGGTGCGGCTGCTGCCCGTGGTTCCTTGCAGCGACACTCCCAAAGTGACGGTGTGGTCGCCACCGTCATTGTTCCAGGCATAGGAGCGAGGAGCATAGTCATTGGGGTGTCCCATCGGTCTGTCGGAGGTCGGCTGCTTTGCCTTTTGGGGTGTGGAGGTTTTGTCCTGTTGTGGCTTTACTGTGGGTGTCGAGGAGGTGGTGCTCTCAGGAGTAGCTTCACTTGAGGTCTCCGGGAGAGCTGCGCCGAGGGGTAGGGGCGAAGCGGCCGTCTTACTATAATGTGATGCAGAACCAGCTACAGCCAACATCTGTCCATGCGTAGGTACTTGGGCCTCAGTCTTCGGCCCTTGCCCTGGTGCCTGTGCGATGTCCTTGCTGTTACCTTTAGCGTGTGTGGCCACATGTTGGCTCGCAACGTCGTAAGAGGGCAGCCAGTGCCAAATGGCCATGCCGGCGGCCAATGCCACTGCGGCAGCCACAGTCCACCGACGCGTGGCGGGGAGCCTCACCACCTTGTGCTTTTGTTCCAGCTGTGGAGCCCCGAGGTTGCCGCGGCGTGCCATTTCCTCTTTGATGCTGTCGAGCAGATGCTCGTCCACCTTGCCTTCGTAGTCGTTGGCGAGATGGCGCAAGTCTTTCATCCAGTTGGCGTCCATAGCGTTATATTTTGTTTTTAAATTCCTTTATCATCCTTGCAAGCATGTTCTTGGCCCGGTGGAATTGCGAGGCAGAACTGTCGGGCTTGATTCCTAACATCTGTGCGATCTCCTTGTGACTGTGACCTTCGATGGCGTAGAGGTTGATGACCTCGCGATAGCCGGCGGGCAGTTGCCGTATGAGCTCAATGACGGTTTCGGGGCTCAGTCCCTCCGTGTCGGGTTCTTCGTCGGGAAGGTCGGGAGGCTCCTTATCGTCGAAGCTCAGGGGAGAGTTCTTTTTGCGTCGGATGAAAGCCAGCGACTCGTTGACCACAATGCGGGTCATCCAAGCTTTCAGCGAACCTTCGCCCTTATAGTGAAACGAGCCTATGTGGGTGAAGATTTTGATGAAGCTCTCCTGCAGCACGTCCTTCAGGTCGTCGTTGTCAACCACATAGCGTGAGCCTACGCCGGAGAGATAGCCGGCATAGGCTCTGAAGAGAGTGTCCATTGCCGAGGCGTCGCCTGATTGAAAGGCTTTCAGCAAGGATTTCTCGCCCGTTGTACGAGAAAGATTCATTGTGGTCACTTTCTGAGTATAACGTGACGGGGCTTAATTTCTTGTGCGATATTTGAACTTGATGGATTTTTCACCACTGTAGGAGCGATACTTCATCGTCAAGTCCACATACTTGCCCTTTGTGTCGGGGAGCTTGTCGAGTCTGAAAGCCATCACGGCATCGGCAGGATGACCGTAGAGAGTGTCGCCCCTTGCATCCTGATGGAGCACCACTTCATAAGGTTCTGATCCTTTCACGAGGTTGATGTAGTGGACGGCTCCCGGCGAGAAGTACGACCTCATGCGCAGGGTCAGATAGCCGTCCTCGCAGACGGTCGTCCAGTCGTTCACAATTTCGATGGGGTCGTTGCCGTAGGTTTTATTGTTGTCGGCACCTTTGTCCTCTGCCATCTCCTTCGTGCGGATGGTGTCCACCCAGTTCACGTAGATGTTCTTCATCTCCTTGTTCTTTATCTCGCTCTCCTTAGCCTCTCGGAAGTTGACAAAAGCCCTGACCTCCTTCACGAAAGCTGATTGCGTAAGGTTCACGGGATAGAGCTGTGTGCTGTCGTCCAGCTGAAAGATGGTCTTTCCATGAGCTTGCTTGACGGTCACCACAGCATCGGGATAATAGCGTCCTGCGTCATCATCGTCATCATCGCAGGAACTGAATGCTCCTACACTGAGAACGAGGAGCAGGGACATCACATAATACTTTGTTCTTGTCATCATAATTTCATTTTCTGTTTGATGTTTCTGCTATATAAATGACGGAATGCTTGAATCCTTGCATCGAGGACTACTTTTTTTTTCACAGTTTTGGATTCGCGCTAAGCCGCAGGTAGGTTTGTCTCACAGCAAGGGCTTTGTTTGTTTTTGTAAAAGATATAGTGCTCTCGAGTTCACTTCTCTAACCACAGGGTTTATCGGGTGCGCCGTAGTTTTGCACTTTTGGCTGATTTTCTTGAGCCGATATTTGATGATAAAACCTGTGGGTGAAGAGCTGTTGTGCATAACGCCCCCACTTCTCCCAAACTACAGTTCGACGGAGTACTGTATTGAAAGTACTGGAGTATTTACCCTATAATACTGGAGTAATTCGCTTGCGATACTGGAGTACTTTTCAAGCGGTACTGGCAAGGTTCATTCATTCACCTCACCATTGCCCCGAG
>OMVH01000088.1 GCA_900314365.1 uncultured Prevotella sp.
TCCTTGTCGAGTAACTTTAACACTTGACTATAGACCGGCTGTCCGGTAAAATGAATATCTTTGCTCATGGTTATGTTTTATTTTAGCAATAACAAAGATAACCAAAAGGGTTGATACCTCGTGAGAAGTGTCAACCCTAATTTATTTTGCTTGCAAAAGTTTTACCGGACAGCAATATTTCAAAATATGACGGAAAAGGTCCACTCGTGGCCACAGTTTACAGTTTCTCTTACCGGCATGGCATCCCCACCGACACATCCGGCAACGGAGGTGGCTACGTGTTCGACTGCCGCGGCACCCACAATCCCGGCCGTTATGAACGCTACAAGAAACTCACAGGACTTGACGAACCCGTCATCCGATTTCTTGAAGATGATGGGAGATACTTGAATTCCTGCACGATGTCTACTCACTGGGCGACCGTCATGTGGCACGCTACATCCAGCGCGGCTTCACCCACTTGCAATTCTGCTTCGGATGCACGGGCGGCCAGCACCGCAGTGTCTATGCCGCACAACACCTCGCTGAACACCTGAACACGAAATTCGGCATCGAGGTACACGTCATCCATCGCGAGCAGGGCATTAAGCAAACGCTCTCACGCAAAGCCACCATAAAAGAAAACAACTGATTCAGCCAAGGCACAACAAGAGCAGCAAAGACATGAGTGATGACCTGTCCATGCCAAGCCGCCCTGCCTTGTCAAGATAAGGCGCAAGCCCCTCGCGCAAGAATTGCAAGGCACGACGATTATGATACTTCACTGTATTGACAGAGATACCGAGCAACTTGGCTATCTCCGCATTTGCGAGCCCATCAAACCGACTCATACGGAACACTTGCCTTGTCTCAATGGGCATGCGGCTGATGACCTTCCGCACTTCTCCCTCCAACTCCCGATAAAGCAACTGCCCCAACGGCCCGTCACTGTCTGCCACTTCCATGAACTTTTCGGCATTGGCAATGTCCTCATCCAGAACAGCCCGCTCATTCCGCACCCGCATTGAGGACAAATAATTGATGCACGCATTGCGCACGGCACGCATGAGATAGGCACGGAGCGAACCATGCACATCAAGGCGCGTTCGTATGTTCCAAACCTTCACCATCACGTCACTGACAATGGACTCTGCGGCACAATCATCCCCAACCCACTGCGCCGCAGCCTTGCAAAGCACGGCATAATGCTGGTCGAAAAGCTCGCGCCATGCACCGGCTTTGCCAGCCTGAAGCGCATCGATCATTTTCCGCTCATGCCGAGAGCCCATCCTCCGATTCACTTTCTGTGGGAATTACCTTTATTACTCGACTAGACCATCTAACGTCTACTCCCAAAATGATTGTAATCCACCGCCTTGCGTGACGACTTACGACTCATAGTCGGGAACCAAATGTCACTTGGCACAAGACCGCAGGCCTTCACCGCACCAATGGCATACTCACTACGGCCAAAGTCAGGATTCTCGTTGTTGGTGCCAAAGGTGAACTTCAGGCCGCGCTGCTTGGCCATGCAGACAATCTTATAGCTCGGTATCTTGTAACGTGAATTAATCTCAAGGGCAATGCCGTAACGCTCAAGCACATCCAACACACGGTTGATGCGCCCATCCGTCCAATACTTGTCATAGTCTGCCTGCATGAACTGTGGCAGAAAAGTCGGATTGGCATAGATGTCGACAGGCTCATTGGTCAGGATTTTCACTATCTGGTTCACAATCATGTCCATGTATTGCTCTGGCGTGCGTCCATCAAGATGCACCTCTTCGGGCTTATAAATGCGGCAGATGCGCCCCTTGTCGACTATGGTCATGGCATCGGTGAAAAGATAGTCGAACTTGGAGAGCGTCTGCGGCGAAAACCAGTTGATCCATCGACGCCCCTCTCCCTGCGCCCCCTTCAAGAATGGTTGTGGACGCATCCGCTTACAGTAAACCAGTGCCGAAGCCTCGTCGGGAAGCATGGTGCCCACGCCCCCTTCACCCAAGTTGATGGCCACGCCATAGTTGATGCCATAGTTCATCTCCTTGGCATGCGCCCAACCAGCGGTCAGTCCACCTTTCAGATGGACGTGGTAATCTATCACAGGAAAGTTCTGCTGCTGCAAGCGAATAGCTCCGTCCGTCTGCTCATCAATGGGCGGAAGCGTATCAGAAGGATTGGTGGCATCAGCGGCCAACTTCGTGAGTGTCAAGTTGCAGAATCTCACCATGCCCTTGATGCCAACAAGCGCAATCCGGCCATGGCCGAGCAGCTGGCGGGCATGCTCCGCCGTGCGGTAAGGATGCGCAGGCTCGGTGTAGCACACCACATATGTGCTATCCACCGTGATGGAGATGTTCTTGCCACGCACGGCAATGGAGAACCCGAACCACTCTCCGTCCGTCACGCTCGTGCGATAGAGGTTGCGCACGGAAGAGAGACTGCCCGTCTTGCGCGTACCATCAATGGAACCGCCATGGACACGCATCTCATAGCCACCCTCCTTGTCATCGTCATGAAAACGAATGACGGCTTCTGCCGAACTGTCAGCCAACGCCTGCCCTTGCAAGATAAAGTTGGTGCAGTCATCGTCACCTACATACCTTTCACCTGCTTTCACAGTCAGCTCTGTGGCCGTGACTTGTCTGGGTGTCTTGCCATCAAGCTTCCATTGGTCCAACACTTTTGCTTTTCCATTTCCGCCCGTACATCCGACAAGCAAGGCCATCGCCACCACCAGCGTCGGGCAAACATTCATAAAGCATTTTGTCCTCATCGTCTTTAAATTTAGTCTTTGCAAAGATATTTATTTCTCTGTTTTCCACAAAACTTTTGGGTGAAGAAATGTATGATGCAAATATGAAGATTACGTGTTGTGCGAATATCACAATTTTCCTCGCCATGATTGACAACACATGGCACGAAAGGACACGAATGAAGCGGGTAATATTCGCGGCATTCGTGCCATGGTGGTCGTCACAGGTCATTCGCCGACCACCCAGTCCTTGATGTTGCGCTCCTTGCTGTCGAAGATGACACCCACCTTCGTCACCGGCCGGCCCGCCAGCGCGAAGCGGTCGGCATAGCGCTTCTCGTCTATCTGGCGCAACGCCTCCGCCGCCGTGCCGTCCACCTTCAGCTCAAGCAGGTAGAGGTGGCGGTTCATCTCCAGCACCACGTCCACGCGGCCCCTCGGCGTGCGCACCTCCACGTCGGCCCAAGCGCCCAGCAGCGAGAAGATGATGAACAGCACCTGCTGATAATGGTCCTCGTACCGCGTGTTGTCCGTGTAGGGAACCGTGCCGAGGAATGCCTGCAGCAGTCGCAGCATGCCGTCGATGTCGCCCCTGTACAGGGCGCGGGCCATGAAGGCGATGGTGAGGTTCGCCTTCTGCCTGTCCGGCATGACATAATAGGGGATGAGCGAGCGCATCAGCCCAAGCTCCACCTCGTGGTTGGGGATGTCGAGCGTGTAGAGCTGCATGAAGTCGTCATAGCCCTTGATGGTGACGTAGCCGCTCTGGTAGAGCAGCGGCGTGAGCGTCGTCATCGTCTCCGTGGGAGCGTCGAAGTCAGAGGCCTGCGCCTCCATGCGGCCGAGCTGCGTCGGCTGCACGCCGAACTTGCGCATCATCTCTATCAGGTAGGTGGGCGTCCCAGAGGCGAACCAGTAGGCGCCTACCTTCCCCTTGGCGAAGGCCATGAGCAGGCTGAACGGATTGAAGATGTCGGGCGAAGGCTACGTGAAGTGGTAGCCATCGTACTCGCGCCGCAGGGCCGCCACCGTCTCCTCACGGCCCTTCCCCAGCCTGCCGGCCAACAAGTCGATGTCATCGGACATCTGCGTGAGCAGCTCCTCCTTCGTGATGCCGCAGATGCCTACATAGGGAGCGTCCATACTGATGTTGGTGATGTTGTTCAGCTCCGAGAAGATGCTGAGCTGAGAGAACTTCGTGATGCCCGTCAGGAACACGAAGCGAAGGTTCGGCTCGTTGAGCTTCAGCGGACTGTAGAAGTCACACATGATGTGGCGAAGCTCTTCCAGCTCGCCGTCCTTGTGCACCACGTCCAGCAGCGGCGCGTCATACTCGTCGATGAGCACCACCACCTGCCTTCCCGTCCGCCGGCGGAGCGTGTCGATGAGGACGGACAGGCGGTCGCCCGCGTACTGCGGATGGGCAGTGACACCATACGAGGCCTCCACCATCGTCAACATGGTGTCGAGATACTTGGACAACCTGTCCTTGCTGACGTGCTTTGCCCCGCTCATGTCGAGGTGAATCACGGGATACGCCGTCCAGTCCTTCTCCAGCCCGTCGATGGCCAACCCGCGGAACAGCTCGCGCTGCCTAGCGAAGTAGCTGTGCAGCGTGGAGACCAGCAACGACTTCCCGAACCGGCGCGGACGGCTGAGGAAGAAATAGCTGCCACTCTGATGGGTGAGACGGTAGACGTATTCCGTCTTGTCGATGTAGAGAAGGTTCTCCTTGCGAACCGCTCAAAGGTCTGGATGCCTATCGGATAAAGTCGTGTTGCCATAGCCTGTGTCATTTTCCACAAAGTTACGATTATTCTTCTGAAAAGACAAGAACCCAACCACGTATTTCACAAATCCCACAAATCGACACTGACATTAGTGCACTTTCGTGCCATTCGTGGTCAAGCACGAATATTGGCGCAAGTCCGTGTTGCGCCGAAGGTTGCCAGAACTTCCTTGTGGCAAGGACAGTGCCCACGCGTTGGGGAGAGACCGCCACAAGGCATCCTTGGGGCACCCACGTGGCCCCTTGTATTCGAGCCAAGTCGTAGCACGTGTGTCCTTGTCTGCCGTGAAGCGAATCCAACGAGCCAAGTAATGGTTGGGAAGTTTCTTGGTGACTGACTTTCCCGCTCCCAATTTATAATTGGCAAGAATCATCCATGTGCGTCGCCTTTTGTCAAAGCTGCCTTCCCGCATTGTCTGGACTGCCTTCTCGCATTGCCTGGACAGCCTTCTGGCATGGCCATCTCATAGCGAGGGCAAAGACCACTGTATGAACTATGCCTTACCCGTATCGCCCATTCCCCCACCTGCTTGCCATTGACACGCACGGCAAAACAGCCAGACCCCTTACCGCCATACCACGGGCTTGTCCAGTTGTAGGTGCGGACAAAGACACGGCTTTATTTCCAAAAGCGGGAAATGTTCGCTCGAAAAAAGCATGTGCATAGGAACACAAGGGACTGCGATAAGCAAACAGCCCCGGACAAATGGGAATGTCCGAGGCTGGCAAGGCAGGACAGCAGGAAGCTCAAGTGTCGACGACAACGGTGGTCAGCGAATGGGCTGGCAACAAGATGTCGCCCCTCGTCTTCCGCCCGGAGATGTAGAGCCGCGCCTTGCGGTCTGTTCCAGTGCCATTGGACACTACACACACCACGGAGTCGTCGGGGTTCTTAGCCGCTGTCACTTCCACACTTCCGACAGAGGATTTGGCCGACACGATGTGCGCACCAGGACGGATGAAGCGGCTGAAATGAGCCATGGCATAATAGTGCGGCTGTGGGGTGAACGTATCTGTCTCGCCATCGATCACCATCGACGGGATGCCACCGTTGCCACGGTTGTGGTAAGGGCCGGCATGGGTGTCAAGGAATGCGTTAAAGTCGAAGATGACGTTGGTGAAGTGGTTGAGGCATCCAATAATCTCGTGGGCGTAAAGCTCAAGGTCGCCCCACACACCGTAGGGCATGGTGGTGCGGCCTTTGTTGGGTCCTGTGCAGAACTCACTCTCCACCAACAATTTGTCAGGATGAATATGGTGGAAGGCATCGAGTTGTTCGAAGTGGTCGCCCCCATACCAGTGATGGGCGATGCCGGCGAGCGCACTCTCCGTCCCTGCCACGCCAAACGAGGCTCGCGCACGACCTGCGAACTGGTCTCGGTTGTGGTCCCAGCAGAGTATCTTGACCTGCTGAAGCCCAATTTCGTCCAGACGGGGACGCAGGAAATCGACGGCAAACTCACCCTCTTCCTCACCTGTCCAGATGCAACTCTCCCACGACTGCACAGCCTGTGGCTCGTTCTGGATGGTCACGAACTCGGTGGCAAGCCCCTCAGCGGCATAGGCCTTGATGAACTTGGCAAAGCAATCAGCCCACTGGCCACGATACTCCGTCTTGAGCTTGCCGCCATGCAGCCGCTCGCCATTGGTCTTCATGTAGGCGGGCGGACTCCATGGAGAAACCATGAGGCGAAGCGTGGGGCAACTCTCTTGCGCCAGTTTCAAGATGGGGAGGATGTTCTTGCGGTCTTGGCCAATGTTGAACGAGCGCAACGTGGTGTCTCCAGTCTCCACACAGGTGTAGTCACAAGTGGAAAAATCGTTGGAACCCATCGGCACACGGCAAAAGACATAACCATTGCCTCCATCGGTAGAGAAGAGCATGCGCACGGCCTCACGCCGCCTTTCTGGCGAGAGCCGCATGGCTGCGGCCGCATTGCCGTCGCTCATGCAGGTTCCGAAACCATAGAACACCTGCCGATCGACATCTAGCATCACGTGGACATCCATCCCAAGGGCATGACTCTCGGAAGCTTGATGGGTAGAGCAGTCACACAAGAAAGACGAATCGGCCAAAGCTGAAGTAAAGACTTGTCGCTCTCCCAGGTCTTGTCCTGCATCTTCCCGCCTGTGGCTGTCAGTGTCGCCCGAACAGCCCACGACAACAGCCATGGCTCCCCACAGCAAGACCTGACGCAACGAACGGACAACCATGACAACTACTTCACGACAATGGTGGTCAGCGAATGGGCTGGCAGCGGAATGTTGCCCTTGGAGGCGACACCCACCACACTGAGACTGGTCAACCGGTCGTTGTCTGAATGGTTGAGCACCACACACGCCACCGACCCGTCGGGGTTCTGGGCAGCTGTCACCTCTACATCGTCCACAGAAGCCGTGGCCAGCACGATGCGCGCACCCGGACGGATGAAGCGGCTGAAGTGGGCCATGGCGTAATAGTGCGGCTGGGGATGGAACGTGTCGTTGGCCGCGTCGATGACCAAGCTGGGTATGCCACCATTGCCACGGTTGTGGTAAGGCCCAGCATGCGTGTCGAGGAATGCGTTGAAGTCGAAGATAACATTGGTGAAGTTGTTGAGACAACCGATGATTTCGTGGCCATACAGCTCGATGTCACTCCATGTGCCGTAGGGCATGGTGGTGTGCCGCCCAATGTTGGGACCCACGCAGAACTCACTCTCCACAATCAGCTGTTCTGGATAACGCTCATGGAACGTGCGCAGCTGCTGGAAATAGTCACCACCATACCAGTGGTTGGCAATGCCTGCGATGGCCTTGCGCGCACCCGGCACGCCAAACGTTCCGTCAGACCGCTCGATGATTTGTGAACGGTCACAGTCCCAAAAGAGGATGCCCACGCTGTCGAGTCCTGCGGCATCAAGATGGGGTCGCAGATAATTGGCGGCAAAGTCACCCTCCTCCTTGGCAGTGTAGAGACAAGTCTCCCATGAGATGGTGTAACTGCACTCGTTCTCGATGGTGGCCAAGGCCGTAGTGAAGCCCTCCTGCTGATAGGCCTTGATGAACCGTGCGAAATACTCGGCCCACGCATCGCAGTACTCAGGCAACAGCTTACCGCCATTCTCACGCTTGCCAGTGGTCTTCATGAACGCGGGTGGACTCCACGGTGAAATCATCAACCGCAACTGGGGCGAAAACTTCTGCGCCTCGCGGAGCATCGGGATGATGTATTTCTTGTCCTGCTTGAGGTTGAACGAGCTGAGAGTCTTGTCACCCTCCTTGATGTGGGTATAGCCACAGGTGGAGAAGTCGTTGGAGCCCATTGGCACACGGCAAAAGACGTAACCGTTGCCGCCGTCGGGCGAGAAGAGCATCCGTGCGGCTTCCTCACGCTTCTTCTCGGAGAGACGCATGGCCGCCGCAGCGTTTCCATCGCCGATGCACGTGCCGAAGCCACGAAATGTCTGACGCTTGACAGACGGATAGACCTTGATGCCAATACCGCCACGATAGCCGTCACCCGCCTTGGGCGCGAAGTTGGACTGGTCGTGCAGCCGCACGGAGTCGTGTTCTGTAGTGGTGAACACGCTGATGGCGTTCTTCCCTTTCTGGGCCGCCAGCGTCATTGGAACGAACAGGGCGGCCGCCAAGATGATATGAATGGACTGTCGCATGGGTGTCAGGGTTTCAGGATGATTGTGGTGAGAGAGTGTGCGGGCAACATCACCTTGTCGCGCACGGTCTTGTCGGACAGCAACAGCTTGGTGGAACGGTTGCGGCCAGAGCGGTTCAGCACGACACAGACCAGACTGCCATCAGTATTCTTGGCCGCCGTCACCTCAAGCCCCACGCCCTCGTCGGAGCATGTGGACAGTAAGATTTGGGCTCCCGGCCGGATGTAGCGGCTGAAATGGGCCATAGCGTAATAGTTGGGCTGCGGTGTGAACTTGTCGGAAGCAGCGTCGACCACCATATTGGGAATGCCGCCGACCCCACGGTTGTGGAACGGGCCAGCCTTGGTGTCAAGGAACGGGTTGAAGTCGATGATGATGTTGGTGAAATTGTTGAGGTCGCCGATGAGTTCATGGGCAAAGAGTTCGAGGTCACCCCACACACCGTAGGGCATGGTGGTGCGTCCCTTGTTGGGGCCTGTGCAGAATTCGCTCTCCATGATAATCATGTCTGGATTGAGTTCATGGAAAGCCCGCAACTGCGGGAAGCCGTCACCCTCATACCAGTGGTAAGCAATGCCTGCCAGTGCCTGGCGTGCCCCTGGCACTCCCAACGTGGCCTTGGCACGCTCCACGACACGATTGCGATTGTGGTCCCAGAAGAATATCTTCACACTGTCCAGCCCCTCGGCATCGAGGCGCGGACGCAAGTAGTTGGCGGCGAATACGCCCTCGTCCTCACCTGTCCAGATACAACTCTCCCACGACTGCACGGCCTCCGGCTCGTTCTGGATAGTGACGAATTCCGTGGTAAGTCCTTCGGCAGCGTAAGCCTTGATGAACTTGGCAAAATATTCTGCCCACTGGCCACGGTAGTCAGCCTTAAGCTTGCCACCATGTATCCGCGTGCCATTGGTTTTCATATAGGCTGGCGGGCTCCAAGGGGAGACCAGCAACCTGACCGACGGCGACAGCTCGCGGGCGATGCCAAGCATGGGGATGATGTACTTCTTGTCATGGTTGATGTTGAATGTCTTCAGCCGCTTGTCACCCTGCTTGACACAGGTGTAGTCGCAAGTGGAGAAGTCGTTGGACCCCATCGGCACGCGGCAGAACACGTAACCATTGCCGCCATCAGTGGAAAAGAGCAAACGCATGGCCTCACGCCGCTTCTCTGGCGAAAGCCGCATGGCAGCGGCCGCATTGGCATCGTTCATGCTCGTGCCGAAGCCCATGAATGTTTGGTATTTCACATCTGGATAGAGCCTTATATCCAGTCCACCTGCAAAACCCGGTTGCGGGGAAAGCGTTGACTGGTCGCGCAGATAGGAAGAGTCCGCCAAAGCGGAGGTGATGACGGTCACATTGTCGGCCTGTGCGCCGATTGGCACCAACGTCAGCAAAGCCATGGCCACACACGAAAACAGGTGGCCGGTTTTCTTGTTCATATTCATTTTTATTGTAGGTTTATCGTCTTGATAAAGGAAAACTGTGAGGGTTTATTGCCTTTATTCCATTTGAAGTTTGAGGTTTGAACTTTATGATTACCTCTGCGAGTGTTAGTGGCCGTGCCTTGTGCCGGCCAACCACTGCAATGTCCGTTGGGCAGTGTCCGGCACAAGGCACGGCCACTTGGATGATTGCGGACACTATTAATGATTACGACTTACGGGGTCATCGGCTTGCATTGTAATCACAAAGTTAAAACCTCAAACTTCAAAGTTCAAAGATTAATCAATAGCCCGGATTCTGCTTCATGTTCGGATTGATTTCTATTTCCTTGTCGGGGATGGGGAAGAGATACTGGCGGTCGTCCCACTTGCGCTCCATGAGCGGCATGCAGAGTCCCTTGGCCTCCAACTCCGTGAAGTCGGCCACACCATTCTCGTCAATCTTCGGCGTGATGCCCCAGAACCAGTTGCCTTGGTCATAAATCTCCTGCATTTTGCCAAAGTTCATGCCATACCGTTTGCGTGAGAACACGTCGGGCGCAATCTTCCAGCGGATGATGTCGGGATAGCGTTGCCACTCGTAGGCGAGTTCCACACGCCGTTCCAGACGGACATCATGGCGCATCTCAGCCTGACTCTTGATGGTGAACGCGGGATAGGCGGTCACGTCGCTTTTGTCCACGCCATAGGCACGGGCACGCACCATATTCATCGCGTCGATGACGCTCTGGTCAATCTGGTTCAGCTCTATCTTCGCCTCGGCATACATCAGCAACACGTCGGCATAGCGCATCAGAATCTTCGGATTGGTCCACGCACGGCCATTGTCAAGCCACTCCTGGCTGGCGTACTTCTTGAATACGATGCCAGAATAGGAGGCAAAAGCCGTCACAAGTCGACAGTCATTGTTCTTTACCATGGCACCGTCACTCAGTCGCTTGGTCGTGCGTGCCGCCGGCGAGGGATCATAGATGAAGCCCATGAACTCCGAGCCAAAAGGCACGATGGTCATAGACAGGCGCGGGTCGCGGTTCTTGAACGGGTCATGCGGGTCGAAGAGCGGACTCTTGTCGATGGGCAGGCCGTCGGTGCAAGTATAAGCGGCGAAAAGGTCCCACGTGGGAGTCAGCCACTCAGACCCACCGGCATTGCGCACCAGCACGTCGTTGGCAGCATTGGCCTTTGGCATGAGGTTTATCTTCAGCTCCAGCGATCGCGGCATGATGAAGATGAATTCAGGGGAAGTGTTATTCGAGGGTTCAAAAAGGTGCGAATAGTCTTTTTCCAGACTGTATACGCCCAAGTCCATGCAGGCCTTGGCCGCCGTGGCCGCTGTGGCGTAGTCGCCCATGTAGAGTGCATACTGTGCCTTGAAAGCCAGCGCGGCTCCCTTGGTGACACGCTGCTCGCCATTATAGGACACCGGCAATGCGGCGACAGCAGCATCAAAGTCCTCGTAAACATGCTTCAGCACTTCCTCCTTGGGTGTACGACCCACTGTGCGTGCCGAATCGATGGACATGTCAGTGGTGTAGTAAGGCACGTCGCCCCAATGGAAAACCAAATCGCCATAGGCACGCCCCCGGAAGAAATGGGCCTCGCCCACATAGCGGGCCACCTCCTCGGCATTGGCGCCATTGTCAATGGCACGCTGCGCCTTGTTGATGACGGAGTTCATGCGCGTGATGAGCTTGTAGTCGAGCTGCCACTTGCTTCTCACAATCCAGTTGGACGAGTTCAGCGTGCCGTTGGTGAAACCGCTGAGGTCCAAGTCGCGCGTCATGGTGTCGTCGCTCCAGTCGTCATCGCAACCAAACTCACGGTCGCCATCCAGACGGAGAAAGTCGCTCCGATAGCCCTGGTTCACGGCCATGCGCAGCTCGTCGGCCGTGGCATACCAAGTGTCCGTTGAACCCTGCGACAAGGGGTTCAGGTCAAGGTCGTGACAAGACACCATGGCCAGGCAAAAGGCCATGGGGACAATGTTTTTTAAATATGCTGTTTTCATCTTGTGTTGCATTTAGAAGTTTACATTGGCACCAAACATTACAGACCGCATGATGGGGAATCCCTTGCCCGTGGGCATCTCCGGGTCATAGCCATCGAGCGTGTTGTTGATGCTGAAAAGATTCTCGCCCGCCACATAGAACCTGAGCCGCTGCACAAAGAACTTCTGGGTGATGTTCTGCGGCAGGGTATAGCCTATCGTGAGGTTTTTCAAGCGCAGGTAGTGGTTGTTGTAGAGCCAATAGTTTGACGAGAGCAGTACGTCGCCGCCATTGGTTACCGTAAGCCGTGGGTACTTCACATGCTGGTTCTGCTCGTCAGTGTTGTTCGTGCTCCAATAGTTGCCCAGCAATGTGTTGGGGAAGTTGGCCCAGTCGTTGTTGTGGCCATAGATTTGGTCGTGGTCATATTGCGCGTACTGCTGACCCACGCCCTGGAACACCACGCTGGCATCGAAGCCGTGCCAAGTGGCGTTGAACGTCAAGCCATAGATGAAGTGTGGGAACGAGCTTTTCAGCGGCACACGGTCATACTCGGGGCTAATCCTGCCATCGGGCACGCCGTCGGGGCCGGAGATGTCCTCGTACTTCAGGTCGCCCACTTTGTAGTTGTTGTTCAGCTTGGGTGAGTTGTCTACATCCTCCTGTGTCTGGTAGATGCCGAGCGCACGATAGCCATACCACTCACGGTATTCCGTGCCTTGGCGCGAGATGGTGTTGCCGCTATAGAATATGGTGCCATTGAGGTTGCCCATCTTCGAGACAGAGTTGGAGAGGTTGAACGCCACGCTGTAGTTGAACTCGCCTGCATGGTCGCGCCAGCCTGCCGAGAGGTCCCAGCCGTTGGTGTGCATGTCACCAGCGTTGACGCTCGGATTGTCGTAGCCCATGAACATCGGTATCTGCACGGCCAGCAACATGTCTGTGGTTTTCTTGCGGTAGAGATCAAAGGTGAAATTGAGTCGGCTGTTGAGTAGGAGCATGTCGAGGCCAACATCCCACGACGTGGTAGTCTCCCACGTGATGTCGCGTACATTGTAGGTGGTCTGCGCGGCGGCGGAAGCGCCATTGACAGCCCCGCCATTGACCAGGGCCGTATTGCTGATGGAGAGCAGTGCCTGATAGGGATAGTAGCTGCCGATGCGCTCATTGCCCAGCTTGCCCCACGAAGCACGGAGCTTCAACTGGTCGAGCCACGAGCGGATGGGCTTCATGAAGTTCTCCTCGGAGATGACCCAACCTGCCGAGAACGAAGGGAATGTGGCCCAGCGGTTGTCCTTGGCAAAGCGCGAACTGCCGTCGTAACGGACGTTGGCCTCGAAGAGATACTTGTCGGCATAGGAATAGTTGACGCGGCCGAACCACGAACGATAGCTGTATTCGGTGGCGTTGCCGCTCACATACTGGTAGTCCTTAGGAGCATTGCTAAGATAGGGATAGTCTATCAGCTCGTGGAAGTCGTCAGACGCGCCGAGGTTGTCCCATTTCTGATAGAAATATTCGTAACCACCCAGCAGCGCGATGTCGTGCAGCTTGTTGATGGTGACATTGTAGTTGGCCAACGCCTGCATCGTGATGTCGTGATTGCGGTTGCGATCTTGCGTCACAGAGTTGGTCTTGTTGTTGGGATAATAGCCGATGATGGTGTTCGGATCCTCATAGGAAGCAAATCCCAGCTGGCGGGTCACGGTCTTGTCGTCATAGAACTGGAAATTAGGAGCCGCCACAAAGGCCAGCCGCAGTCCCTCCACGGGCTTGATGTCAACCTCGCCCTTGAACGAGAGCTGGTTGTTGGTGATGTTCGACCAGCCGGCATCACGACTCATCTGCGCTATCGGGCTCTCGCTGTCCTTGACGGTGGCGATGCGGCCATCAGTATAATAGGCGGGATAGGTGGATGGGATGCGGTAGCCGTTGTAGAGCAGCGTCCTCGGCGAATGCACCTTGGCCTGCCGGAAAGACACGTCAGCATGGGCCTCGATATACTTGTTGAAGGTGAAGTCGTTGTTGATTCGGGCCAGATAGTGTTCGCGCGAATGGTTGTCGGAGCGGTCGAGGAATCCGAACTTGTCGTAGCGCAACGAGACATTTGTGCGCACCTTGTCGCCACCTCCCATCAGGCTGACCGTGTGGGTCTGGCGCGGTGCCGACGACTTGAAGATGGTCTTCCACCAGTCGATGTCGGCATAATGGTTGGGGTCATCGGCCATGAGCTGGTCATAGTTGTCAATGGTGCTTTGGGCGAACTGCTGGTTCCAGCCACCGCCAGGATTGTCGTTATAGGCTATCTCATTCTTAAGCTTCATGTAGTCCACGGCACTGGCCATCTTCGGATGGGTGGTGGGGCTGTTCAGCGCATACTCGTAGTTGTAGTTGAGACGCAAGTCGCCCTTCTTTGCACGCTTGGTGGTGATGAGTATCACGCCTGCGGCGGCACGTGAGCCGTAGATGGCGGCCGAGGCGGCATCCTTCAGCACGGTCATGCTCTCCACGTCGTCAGGATTGACAGTGTTCATGTCACCCGGCACGCCATCAATAATGACCAGCGGGTCGGAAGTGCCAATGGAGGTGGTGCCACGCACACGCAGGGAGGCCGATGCGGTAGGGTCGCCGCTGCTGTTGGTCACGGTCAGGCCAGCCACGGCGCCCTGCAGAGCCTGCGAGAGGGACGACGCATGACGATCGGTGATGGTCTTGCTGTCAACGGCGGCCACGGCGCCAGTGAGGTCTTTCTTCTTCAGTGTGCCATAGCCGACGACCACCACCTCGTTGAGCGACTCGGTGTCCTCTTCCATGGAGACGTTGAATTTACCCCCCCTACACGAACCGTTTGGGGGACAAATCCGATGTAGGAGATGTCGAGCTGCGCCTTGGGACTCACGGCGAGCGTGAAGTTGCCGTCCACGTCAGTGACGGTGGCGTTCTGCGTGCCCTTCTCCATGATGGTGGCGCCGACAATCGGCTCGCCGTTGTGGTCGGTCACATGCCCGGTGACCGTCTGCTTGCGCTGCCCGGCCTGTTGCTGCTGTTGCCCATCAGCATGGTTGGCAGGCCGACGCGAGACGACGACGTTCTTGCCACGAATCTCATAAGTCACAGGCTGGCCAGAAAGAATCTGGTCGACAGCCTCATGCACGTTCTCCGCGTTGACGTTGACCCGCCGCGAGACATCCACCTCGGACGAAGCAAAGACAAACGTGTAGCCCGTTTCCTGCCGCAGCTCGGTCATTGCCTTCCTGACGGTGACATTCCGTAGGCGCAACGACTGGCCGTGGGCTTGGATGCCCATGCTACCACAAAGCAGCATGGCCATGATGAAAGCTTTCTTCTTGTCCATAAACAAGTCTTTAGATTAAAGGTTATAAAAGTGATATAATTAACGAATGGTCACCGTCTGCCCTGCCCTACTGTAGGAGAAAGGCTTGGCTTGGGCGAGCATGTCGAGAATCTCGGTCAGCGAGAGTGTATGCCGGTCAAAGGCCACATAGTATTTCGTGTGGGCCAACTGTGGTGAGGCAATGACGATGGTGCAACCATAAGTGCGCTCCAACACCCGCGCGATGTCGGCCAGAGTGATGTTTTCGAAAAGCATCGTGCCGTCAGCCAGCCGACGCTGGCCGATATTGGCCGTGGCCATCACACGGAGCCGTCCCGTGCGTGTGTCAAGTCGTGCGGTCTGGCCTGGCCGCAATGTCACGCCCAACCCACGGGACAGCAGGTTGTCGACCATTGCACTGCCACTCACGAGCGACACCTGATGGACGGTCTCTTCCTTGTAGGCAGTGACAGTGAATGTGGTGCCAAGGTCATTCACGCACATATCACCCGCCGTCACACTGAATGGGCAAAGCGAGTCGTGGCGCACGGCGAAGGTGGCCTCGCCATCCAGTTCCACCTGCCGCGCCATGTGCCCATAGTCGGTGCCATAAGTCAGCGTGGAGCCGCCACTGAGCGTGACGCGCGACCCGTCGGGCAGTGTGGTGGAGGCCTCCGACCCCGTGGGGACGGAAATGGTGGCCATCTGTCGCGGCATTTCGCCACCGTCCTGATGATGCCCGACAACATAAGCCCCAGCGGCCACCACCAACAACACTGCCACAGCAGCGGCATAGCGCACCACATACGGCCAAAGGGGATGACGGATGGCCAAAGCATCTTCCAGCAATCCGTCGTCCTGCGTATCCGACAGGCCTACCCGAAGGCGGAAAGCGTCAAAGGCACGCTGGACATCCCAACGCATGAGGTCGCGCTCGTCGGTAGCGGAGAACCAAACCTCCATGCCCTGCCGGACATAGCGTCGCCGGGAGGGAGTGGCGGAAGCCCAGTCCCGTAGCTGCCGCCGCTCGTCGGGCGTGATGTCGCCCGTCATGTATTTGACTATGAGGTCGTCAATGATGTCGTTTCGATGTTCCATCAAAATAGGGTCTTTCTATTTATTAAGACAAGAAAACAAAACGACGGGATAGTCAAAAAGAGATTTTTTTGAAGCCCATAATTCCGCAACTAAGCGTTTAATTTTCTATTAATAATTTTTATAAGCCTCTGAGGAACAATAAGCTCCTCAGAGTTTTGCCATTTGCAGAATTTCCACTAACATCATTGTGCAAGATAGCAATAAAATACGATAATATTATTCCCTACGGTGGAACTTTTATATCAAAAATTCGACTTGTCCACCGATTCGTTCCTAACTGGGGCAATGCATAAGCTGAGCTACATTCATATTATGCGCAAAGCGCATCACAGAAAAAATGTCACTGCTTGCAACCTTCAGAGCACTCACTACGTCTAACAGACAAAAGACAAACAGAAAAAAGACATCACTATGAAACAGTTCATCTTCACTCTGGCCCTGATGCTCACGCTCAGCGCCTCCAGCATGCAGGCACGCATGCATCACAAACAACAGCCTCAGGCAACCGAAACGATGGTAGCCGACACTGCCGCAGGCTTAGAAGCCGTCTCAGATACCGTCGGTTCTCTTGATGAGAATTCTGAGCCCAATGCTGTTGTGGACACAGCCGCAGTGGATGACTATTATAACAGCGACCACGATTACTTCAACAAAACCATAGGTAACTTTCTGTACCACAACACCTGGGTGCTGGTTCTTCTCGCCATAGCTGCTGTTGTCCTCATTCTGCTCATGATAGCACTGCCCATCATCATTCTCGTTATGATACTCCGGTGGCTCATCGGCAATCATAACAAAAAAGTTGACGCAGAGTGGGCCGAACACTATCAACAGCCCACAACTCCCTACGCCACGCAACCACAGCCCACTCAACAACAAGAACAGCCGCAGACCGCGGGGCAACCATTGGCAGACGCACAGCAAGAGCAGCCACAACCTGTCCAACAACCAGGACAGCCATTGGCGGAAGAAATGGGAGCACAGGCAGCAGCCCAACAGGTGCAATTCGACCAAAGCCAACAACAGGCTCAGCAGCAGACACCTCCCGATGTGGACGCAGCCACCCGCGTGTATCTAAACAAACAATGGCAGAAAGGGGTGAGGAACACAGCTTTAGGCGTAGGACTCATCTTCCTCTTCCTCTGTATTGGGGCAGAACAACTTGCCGGCATCGGCATCCTCGTAGCCTGCTGCGGCGTTGGACAAATGGCCATCGCCAAATGGCCAAACTACAAGAGCGGGCTCAAAGACACATCGTCCGACCCCAATCAGCATGTCGGCAATGAAGGTCAGCGGCGATAACAAGCTCATTGTTGAGGCAGCACGGTTAGGGAGCCGCAAAGCCTTCGGCCTCTTGGTGGAGCACCACCAGGAGGCGGTGAGGCGGTTCTTTCTGAGCCAGACCCTCGGTAATCAGGCTTTGAGCGACGATCTGGCACAGGAAACCTTCGTGAAAGCCTGGACCCACATGGGGCAGTTCCG
>OMVH01000234.1 GCA_900314365.1 uncultured Prevotella sp.
GATACCCACGCTCATCTCGACGTGGACGACTTCAAGGACGACCTGTCAGCCACCATTGAAAGAGCTAAGGCTGCCGGCGTGGCCCGCATCTTCATTCCTGCTGTCGACGAGAAGTCCGTCGATACTCTGCTGAAAGTCTGCTCTGCTTTTCCCAACTATTGCTATCCGATGATCGGACTGCAGCCAGAAGAAGTGAACGACGACTATGCAGCTGTACTCACACGAATGCACGACCGTTTGGCTGCCGACAAGAGGCATCTTTTCATTGCCATTGGCGAATGTGGACTTGACTTCTACTGGACAAGAGAATACGAGCAAGAGCAATTAAAGGCATTCGAAGAACAAGTGAAATGGTCGGTTGAATTCCAGTTACCTTTGGAAATCCACTGTCGAAAAGCTCAAAACGAACTCCTCAACGTTATGCGTCCCTACGCAAATGAGCTGCCCGGCGGAGTTTTTCATTGCTTCACCGGAAACGAGCAGGAAGCGAAAGCCTACCTGAAGTTCAGCAACTTCTGCCTGGGCATTGGAGGAGTCTCTACATTCAAGAGCTCACATCTTAGAGAAACCCTCCCGAGCGTAGTTCCCCTTGACAGAATCGTCATTGAGACCGACTGTCCTTACATGGCGCCGGTACCACACCGAGGACAACGCAATGAGCCTGCTTTCTCAAGGCTTGTACTTCAACAGCTTGCCCAAAGCTATGGCATAGACGAGATGGAATTGGCCCGCATCACAGAAGCAAATGTTAAGCGAGTGTTCGGCATAGGCACAGACATAAAATAGAGAGGCGACAATAAGTAAGAGGAAAAATAAATTCAGAAAACTTCCGCTGTTTCAAAATAAATGATTACCTTTGCACCGCATTTAAGAAAGAGGCCACAGAAGGAAAGATGCTCGAGTGGTTGAAGAGGCACGCCTGGAAAGCGTGTAAGCGTCTAAAGCGCTTCACGGGTTCGAATCCCGTTCTTTCCGCACAGTATTAATAGAGAGAGGCTCACGCAGCCTCTCTTTTTTTATCTCAAAGCTTTCTTATTCGAAGCCCAATCTCTCCTTGCTCACTCCTATCGTCACCATGAGCCCCGATATTTACAGGATGAGCAATGTCGGCCCACAACACAGCATCGCTGACGTCGATGTTGCGAGTCCCTCCCCAGTACCACCAACGATGATTGTAGAGGGCTATTTTGCTTTACCACTCTGCCAGAACATGATTACCTGAAAACAGCCAAAAAAGGAACGACACTCTGCAAACGACCGTCCTTTCAGATTTCCATATCGTGACTACATCGGATGTCTTACACAGTCCAAAGCCATGACTGTGGAATAAATATTACCAGAGACATAGAAACAGCCTGACTGACTATGCTCAAAAGTTGAAAGCAACGCGGTGACCCAAGAGTAAACCTTTATGAGATATATTTTCAACGGGCCTAAAAATAAGCGGGCAAGTCGTTGGCTGTAAGAATAATTCTTCGTACTTTTGCCAACCGTAAACTGAAACTTATTTAATGACGATATGAAAGCTTTGCTTACGCACATAGCCCTTTTTACCCTCCTCGTTTGCTCCTCCCCCGCTCTCTACGCTCAGGCTCCCAAGGCTGCAGGCCACATCCCCGACAGCACCCTTTCCACAGCTGCTGACACTGCCGGTGCCGCAGCCACCTATGACGCTTCGGCCGACTTGCAAGCCGACGAGGACACGGCTATGCCGGAAGAAGGTCAAAGCCTGCATAAGGAACTGAAGACCAAATTCATAGAAGGCAACGCAGGCTTTATGTCGCTCGTGGCTTTGGCATTAGTCATCGGACTGGCATTCTGTATCGAGCGTATTGTCTACTTGAGTCTTTCCGAAATCAACGCCAAGAAGTTCATGGCCGACATCGACTCTAAGATTGAGAGTGGCGACGTGGAAGCAGCCAAGGAACTCTGTCGCAACACCCGTGGCCCTGTGGCTTCGATATGCTGTCAGGGTCTGGAGCGCATCGGAAGCAGCCTGGCCGACATCGAGCGAAGCATCGCAGCCTATGGCAGTGTGCAGGCAGCCAACTTGGAGAAAGGATGTTCATGGATAACGCTCTTCATCGCCATGGCTCCCTCACTCGGCTTCCTCGGCACCGTGGTAGGCATGGTGATGGCCTTCGACCAAATACAGATGGCAGGTGACATCAGTCCTACCATCGTGGCTGCCGGTATGAAGGTTGCCCTGATAACGACTATCTTCGGAATCATCGTGGCTCTCATCTTACAGCTCTTCTACAACTACATCCTCTCCAAGATTGACCACATCACCTCGCAGATGGAGGAATCGGCCATCACACTGCTCGATTCCATCGCACAATACAAGCTCAGAAAATGAAGAAGAACGCTTTGTGGCAATGGCCTGCCGAAAAGATTTCGCGCCGACTGTTCTACGTGCTCATAGCGCTGGCCGTAGTCATCTATGGTCTTTTCGCCTTTGTGGGCTACGACCGTCCGTCGCTGGAGAACCCTGACTTCAAAGCGCCTCTCTTCACCGACCTGCTCTTGTGTCTTGTCTATCTTCTACTGTTGATAGCCATCATTGTCGGAGTCTGGTCGGCCGCAAAGGCCTACCGCAGCAGCAAGGGCGAGGCCACCATCGTCAACGGCATCCATCAGCGGCGCATCGCCCTGTGTGTGACGCTAGGCACCGTGGGCGTCACTCTGCTGACGCTGCTCCTTGGAAGCACCGCCCCACTGACTATCAACGGCAAGCCCTACACCGATGCATGGGACCTCCGTGTAGCCGATATGTTTATCTACACATCCGGATTACTACTGGTGGCAGCCCTCGCAGCTGTAATCTTCGGTGCAACGCGCTACAACAGAAAGAAGGAAGGGAAACAGCCATGATTATCAAGCGCAAACCTCATCGCGTGCCGGGACTCAACACCACATCGACGGCAGACATCTCATTCATGCTGCTCATCTTCTTCCTTGTCACCACTTCCATGAATGTGGACAAAGGGCTCTTCCGTCAGTTGCCGCCTGCACAGCATCAGCCTCCAACGGCCACTGCTGTGGACAAAAACAGACTGATGGCCCTCGACCTCAGTGCCGATGGCAGGCTGAGTGTTGACGGAAAGACTGCACGAATGGAAGACATGCGCGGACGACTTGCGGAGTTCATCAGTAAGGCGTCGGCTACACACATCATCAAATTGCATTCCGATCCTAACACGAAGTACGAGGCTTACTTCCAACTTCAGAACCAAATAGCCGGAGCCTACCGTGACGTACGCAACAGATTGGCAATGAGCCACTACGGCCGAAAGTTGAAACAATGCTCTGACGAGCAACGACAAACTGTCATGCAGCTCTGTCCGCAACGGATCGTTGAAGACTATGGAACTCAGGAAGGAGGCCGGCCATGAGCTTTTTCGAACGCAAACGACGCGAGGTACCTGGACTGAACACGGCCTCTCTGCCCGACCTAATCTTCACGGTGCTCTTCTTCTTTATGATTGTCACTCACATGAAGAGCTATAACGTCAAGGTGCGCTACAAAGTGCCCGAGGGTACGGAACTATCGAAGGACAGTCACAAGGCATCGGTGGTAAACGTCTACATCGGAGCTCCGCTGAAAGCCAACGGCATTGACAGCGGCAAGGGAACGCGCATACAAGTGAACAAGCGCATCGTTGCACTCGACGAGATAGCCGACTGCATAAGGATGGAGCGTGACAAGATGCAGCCTGAGGATGCCGACCGCATGACCGTGGCTATTCAAGCCGACCGCAACACTCCCATGAGCATCATCAACGCTGTTAAAGCAGAACTCCGCAAGGCTAATGCGCTGCACATCAGTTACACAGCCACTTCTGCCAAGATTGCGGCAGGACAGCGGGAAAACGCTAAGCCGACAAGACGTTGAAGACATATCTAAGCATTCGATGTTTTAATTTCGTTCAAGAGATTTCGTTATCTGTTGCTAATAGTCCCTAGCATGCCGACGGCCACATGGACCACACTTGTCTAATAATGCGTATGACACACACGGTCGCAACCTGTCGTACCCTGCCAATGACATGAAACGGCACAAATCTTATTCATTACATTCTGCCTGCTATCAGAACCCATTCTCTAACACCAACAGCCTGCAAATAGTTTCCCAACGACACCATTCTCTATTTTTGTAAATATAAAAGACAAAAAACAGCCCTCAGAATTCCATCGTTCCGCAGAAAATCGAATTTAGCTTCAAATAAGCCCTATTTTTTCAAAGAACGTAAATACACATATATCAATAACTTGGCATTTCTGTGCTATTTTACGAAGTCGAAAAACTACGATTTTTAGCCCCAAACAGCCCTTTTTCGAGCCGATAAAACATAGGTTTTTAGCCGATGAAAGTCCTATCTCGAGGCGCTCGAGGTCCGATCACGAGGCGCTCGAAGTCCGATCACGAGCAAAAGATGCTCCAAAAAAGCTCCTCGAGCACCTTATATCTCTCTATTTTGAAGATTTTGCCGAACGAATATTGTAAAGGGATTTCCAAACATAGTTTCCACTGTCACAAGCTCAAATCACAAACATTTGCAAGTAAAGGAAGCAGATGTAACAAAAAAACGCATCACTATTCGTATCCACTTAAAACACCCTTCGACGGAGTGGCAACCATTCCCGACTTCGTCAATGCGTCACCCTAAATTATAATGAATGATGCTGTTAATA
>OMVH01000233.1 GCA_900314365.1 uncultured Prevotella sp.
CAGGTTGCCAATAGAGGGCCATAATTCCTGATTGGGTTGTCAGTCAAATGGACATTTTCTAATTTACTGCAGGACAGCTGACGGACACTAACTCTACATATCCTTTCCGAAAAGCAAACAACGAATTACGCGGATTCCACGACAGATGTAACACACGATTACGGGGCTGGCTAAGCCACAGCGAAACGGTGTACGTTCGTGAAATCCGCGCAAATTGATGTTAGGCGGGGTAGCGGTAAGACATGAGAAAACAACGTCGTCAAGCCGAACAGACTGCCTTGGACATACCTTTATCCAACAGCTGCCTCCCGGGATAGAAACTGTTGTTCAGCGCCTTTGCATGACCTCAAGAGCCAGGCCTCACTCCCACTCTATCGTCGAAGGCGGTTTTGAGGAGATGTCATAGCAGACACGATTCACCCCTCTGACCTTGCGTATTATCTCATTGCTCACATCAGCCATGAAATCATAAGGCAGATGAGCCCAGTCGGCAGTCATGGCGTCCATCGACGTGACAGCTCTCAAAGCAACGGGATGCTCATAAGTACGCTCGTCGCCCATCACTCCTACCGACCTTATCGTGGAGAGCAAGATGGCTCCTGCCTGCCACACATGATCGTAGAGGCTGCTACCGTCGGGCATGGTGTAGTTGTGCATCTTCTCAATGTAGATGTCATCGGCATCCTGCAGAATACGAACCTTGTCACGCGTGATGTCGCCCAAGATTCTCACAGCCAGTCCGGGCCCGGGGAAGGGATGACGCTTGATTAGCCTTTCGGGCATCTGAAGCTCATAACCCACACGACGCACCTCGTCTTTGAACAACCATTTCAGAGGCTCGCAGAGCTTGAGTTTCATATCCTTGGGCAGTCCTCCTACATTATGATGACTCTTGATGGTCATGCCCGTGATAGAAAGACTCTCTATGCGGTCAGGATAAATAGTGCCTTGGGCCAGCCACTTGGCATCGGTAATCTTCTTAGCCTCAGCATTGAATACCTCTACGAAATCGCGGCCTATTATCTTGCGCTTCTGTTCCGGGTCGGTCACACCGGCCAAATCAGCAAAGAACTTCTCGCTTGCATCAACACCAACGACGTTGAGTCCGAGTCCCTTATAGGCATCCATCACTTTCTGGAACTCATTCTTGCGAAGCATTCCGTGGTCGACAAAGATACAAGTCAGATTGCTTCCAATGGCACGATGAAGCAAGGTGGCGCAGACGGAAGAATCAACACCGCCTGACAGTCCGAGGATGACACGGTCGTCACCGACTTGCTCCCTGAGCTCCTTGACAGTGGACTCCACAAAGGAGGCAGGACTCCACTCCTGACGAGAGCCGCAGATATCGACGACAAAGTTCTTGAGCAGCTGACGGCCCTGCGTGGTGTGATAAACCTCAGGATGAAACTGCACACACCATACGCGGTCTGCCTCATTGGCAAAAGCCGCATAGCGCACATCGGCAGTGGAGCCGATAACCTTGTAGCCCTGAGGAATGGCTGTGATGGTGTCGCCGTGGCTCATCCACACCTGCGACCCTTTCTCTAAGCCCTTGAAGAGCTTACTTGCGAGGTCGATGGTCTCCAGGTTAGCCCGGCCATACTCTCTTGTACCGGCAGGCTCAACCTTTCCACCGTTGGCAAAGGAGATGAACTGCGCTCCATAACAAATGCCAAGCACAGGATAATGGCCGATAAGACGGCTGAGGTCTACCTTGAAAGCCTCCTTGTCATGCACGGAATAAGGACTCCCGCTCAGGATGACACCTATTACGGAGGGGTCGTCATAAGGAAACTTGTTGTAGGGAATGATCTCGCAGAAAGTGTCCAATTCGCGCACCCTGCGGCCAATAAGCTGCGTGGTCTGCGAGCCGAAATCGAGGATAATAATTTTCTGTTGCATCAGGATAACAATATTAAGAATGTTGCTCCGCTAACTTCTTTTTTAGGAAAGAGGAGTTGGAGCTTGATTTTTCAGAAAAGCTGAGGCCTGCTCCAATGTGGTCAGTTTGCCAACATCTATAAGCTTCAGAGCCGGATTGAATACCCCTTTAATAGGTATTTCCCGGCAAACGCTCAGATAGAATTGAAGGATGGGGAAGGCATCGGGCCAATGGTCCATAGCCTTGAAAAGTGTAGGATAGACCACATGCAGGCCGCTGAAGGCATACATATCAAATGCCGTTCGGCCGTCCGAGAATACCAGACGTCCACTCCCGTCGGCACAGGCTGTGGGCTTGAAGTCACCTTGCTTCAATTCCTCATAGGGACTAACCACCTCATGAGTATCGAGGTGGGTCCATCCGACAAGCCGCATTGTAGTGGGCTGGAAGATGAGATAACGCTTTGTGGGACGCCAACTCACCATGAGCAGTGCGCCAGCCTTATGAGGCACTCCACAGTCGGGACAGGGAACAAACGGAGAGAAATGATAGAACGAATCAAAGTCAACATTGCTCAGTATGTCGACATTATGGATGAGTACGGGACTCGATGGATCGAAAAGAGGAGCCGCGTGCCTCAGTCCGCCACCCGTGTCAAGTAGACGGGAGGTCTCGTCGGAGATTGACAAATCTACACCAAAGTTGTCGTTGGCTTTCAAGTAGTCAATAATCTGGCCAGAGAAGTGATGTACGTTGACCACGATATGCTGAAAGCCACATTCCTTAAGTCTCAGGATGACACGCTTGAGCAGGGGCTCTCCTTCCACGCTGACCAGAGCTTTAGGTTTATGGTCGGTGAGGGGCTTCAGACGTGTGCCGAGCCCAGCAGCAAAAATCATTGCCTGTTTCATGTTGCAAAGTTAGCATGAAAAATCAGAAAAGCATTCCATTAAGGGCGTTTTTTTAACCGCATTGCTTCAAAATCCGATATTTCACTGCTCACAAGGCAGCGACAAGGGCTTAATTGATGGACCAATGGAGAACTCATCCCTGCGCAATGACTTCGTCATCTCTTCTTTAAAGAAGAGTTCTAAGAATCCTTGTCACCGGCAGAACGAGCCGGGAAAGTCTGAGAGATGTTTTGCTCCCGATGGATGACATGCACCTCCACACCGAATTTCTCACTGATGTGCTCTGCCAAATGCTGTGCACTGTAGACACTTCGGTGCTGACCTCCCGTACATCCGAAGCAGAACATGAGATGCGTGAAGCCGCGCTGAATGTAGCGCTGCACATGATGGTCGGCAAGGGTATAGACGGGCTTGAGGAAGTCGAGAATCTCACCATCGTCTTCAAGGAATCTGATGACTGGCTCGTCAAGGCCGGTCAGTTTCTTGTAAGGCTCATATCGTCCGGGGTTGTGAGTGGAACGGCAGTCGAAAACGTAACCGCCGCCATTGCCCGACTCATCCTGCGGAATTCCCTTACGGTAGGAAAAGCTGTAGACGGTCACCACAAGAGGACCTTTACCATCATACTTGGAGAACGTGGCGGGCCCATCGAGCGGATTGGCCTTGTAGATGTCATGGTCGGTAGTCTTAAGACCGTCAGCCCTGCCCACGACAGCATCTTTCTTTGGGGCAAACTGAGGCATCTCAGTGAGCCGACGAAGCATGTCCATCATGTAAGGATAGGGGAACACGCCCGAATCTACTTTGAGCAAAGCACGCAGATTGTCCATTGCAGGCGGAATACTGTCGATGAAATGCTGCTTGCGCTCAAAATATCCGCGGAAACCATAAGCGCCCAATACCTGCAACGTTCGGAAGAGAACGAAGAGTGACAGCCGGTTGACAAAGTGACGCTCATTGGGCACCTCTATGTAATTCTTCAACGACTGATAGTACTCGTAGATGAGTCTCTGCCGTAGTCGGTCGGGGTATTTGGCCGATGCCTGCCACAGGAAAGAAGCCAAATCATAATAGAAAGGCCCCTTACGTCCACCCTGAAAATCAATAAAATAGGGGTTTCCATCCGCATCGAGCATGACGTTGCGGGCCTGGAAATCACGATAGAGGAAACTCTCGCTTGGCTCCGAAGCGAGATCTTTGGCAAACATACGGAAGTTGGCTTCGAGCTTCAGCTCATGGAAGTCGAGCTCTGTAGCCTTCAGAAAGCAGTATTTAAAATAGTTCAGGTCGAAGAGCACGCTGTCCTCGTTGAACTCCGGCTGCGGATAACAATTGTCGAAATCGAGGCCGCGCGCGCCTCTTATCTGCAAGTCAGGCAATTCACGAATGGTTCTCTCAAGCAGTATCCTCTCAGCCTCGTTGTACCGTCCACCCGCTTCCCTACCACCACGGAGCGCGTCGAAGAGCGACGTATTACCAAGGTCGGTCTGCAAATAGCACAGCTCGTCATCGCTGGCAGCCAATACATGGGGCACCGGCAACTGCCTCTGGGCAAAGTGCTTGGCAAGATAGATGAAGGCATGATCCTCGTCGCGGCTCGTACCAATTGCCCCAATAACACTGCTGCCGTCAGCTGCCGTCATACGGAAGTACTGTCGGTTACTTCCAGCTCCGGGAAGTTTGTCAACGCGGGAGGGAATGGTGCCGCTCCATGATTTATAAAGTTCTGTAAGTTGTTCCAAAGATTTGTCCATCGTATATATAATAATAGGTATAAGGGGAAAAACGTCTCAACAGCGTTCAACCTCACATTTCCATTCTGCCAGCACGGCGTTTGATGGTCCATGCCACTACGCCCCACACAACGAAATTCTCGCTTGCATCCACATGCAATACGGGATAATTCTTGTTGGCCGGTTTCAGTTCGATGTAGCCATCTTCCTTATGCTTGAGGCTCAGTGTCTTAATCGTAAACTCACCGTCAAGAAAGGCCACCACGATGTCACCGTCCTGCGCCTCAAGAGAACGGTCGATAACGAGAATATCTCCGTCGTCGATTCCCGCATCTATCATGGAGTCACCTTTCACACGGGCGTAGAAAGTTGCGGCAGGATGTGTGATAAGATCACGGTTGAAGTCCAGCACATCACCCAAATAGTCCTGGGCCGGACTTGGGAATCCGGCCTTAATACCACCTGAGGCAAACGGGCGTTCAAGCCTCATTTTGAAATCACCCGTAAAAATCAGCACCTCGCCACTCATCGTTCGCTCTCCTTCTCCGGCTTGTTCTTCTTTCGCCTCCTGCGCACCTCAAGATTCGCAAACACATAGTCGACAACAAGAATCAGCAACATGATGCCCAAAGACATCATAAAAGAACGCGTGATGAGAATCAGCCCACCACAAACGAAAATGAAAATGAGCAGATGCTTCCAGTCTATTCTGTAGTTCATAACAGTTTGCAAAAATAATAAAAAACTACGCAAAAAAGACATTTCAGCAAAAGAAATAAATGCAAACTGCGGACGTTTTTCCGTAATAAATCATTACTTTTGCAACCATCAATGATAACTAACAAACAAGCAGTCATCTCATGCAGGACAGTAAATATCTTGTAGCCAATGAGCGTGACCTCAGGTGGGGCCTCACAGTAAGCACCGTAGGAATGGATTCACTACAAGCGGGCGACCCCTATCCCACAGAAGGCCACGCTGAAGGTTACTACTTCAACCCCGCCAAAGGGCGCATTTTGAACGAATATCAGATTCTCTACCTCACTAACGGTGGGGGAACATTCCGCTCAACCCATGTCAACGAGACGACCATTAAGTCGGGTGACCTCTTCGTGCTCTTTCCTGGTGAATGGCACACCTACCATCCCGCGCCCGACATGCCTTGGGAAAGCCATTGGATAGGTTTCAAGGGAAGGAACATGGACGACCGCGTACGAGCTGGTTTCCTATCACCCACCAAGCCTATTTTTCATATAGGATTCTCGGAGGAAGTTATCAGCCTCTATCGAGAGGCAAAGGCGGCAGCCGACGAGGAAGCTCCCTACGCGCAGCAGCTTTTAGCCGGTATTGCCAACCATCTCGTAGGACTGGTCTACTCGCTCGAGCGAAGATTGAAACTTGTGAATAACAATAATCACTTGCAGACCATCAATATGGTGCGCCTTCTCATCCGCGACAATCTTGACAACGACGTCACGATTCAGGACATCTCCCGAAAGGTGGGCCTCAGCTACAGCTCGCTCAGAAAGCTCTTCAAAGAGTTCACAGGCGTCTCTCCTTCCCTCTATCAACAGGACCTCCGCCTCCAACGAGCCAAGGAAATGCTGTCGTCCACCGACTTAAGTGTCAAAGAGATAGCCTACTCGCTCCATTTCGAGTCGTCAGATTATTTCTCTACGAAGTTCAAGCAAAAAACAGGAATGTCACCCGGACAATTCAGAAAAATCATGAGATAACATTCCACAGACACACAAAGAAAAATCGGATGTCATCACGACAACCGATTCCTAAAACAAACTACTTAAAAACTAATCTACTAAAACAAATCAAAAATATTTTATTGGACTAAAATCTTCTTTCTTTGAATTCGATGCAAATATAGCAATTCTTCTACACAAAAGCAAGAAAAAGGAAGAAAAAGTTTTAATCTTAACACAAAATGACATAAAAAAGGGACAAGTTGATAATACTTGTCCCCTTTTGCTATGTTGATATTACAAACAGTATTGTTTACTTTACATCATACCAGGCTGTCCTGCGGGCATAGCCGGAGCTTTCTCCTCGGGCTTGTCACAAATCAGGCACTCAGTAGTGAGGAACATGCCAGCAATGGAAGCAGCATTCTCCAGAGCTACACGGGCAACCTTAGCCGGATCGATGACACCAGCGGCACGCAAATCCTCATACTTGTCGGCACGAGCATTGTAACCGAAGTCACCTTCACCCTCGCGCACCTTGTTGACAACCACAGCACCCTCGCCGCCTGCATTCTCCACGATGACGCGGAGCGGCTCTTCAATGGCGCGGCTGACAATGTTGATACCTGTCTGCTCATCGTCGTTGTCACCCTTGAGGTCGGCGAGAGCCTTCTGTGCGCGGATATAAGTAGTGCCGCCACCCACGACAACACCTTCCTCAATAGCGGCGCGCGTTGCACGCAGTGCATCGTCAACACGATCCTTCTTCTCCTTCATCTCAACCTCGGAGTTGGCACCAACATAGAGCACAGCAACACCACCCGAGAGTTTAGCCAGGCGCTCCTGCAGCTTCTCCTTATCATAGGAGCTCTTTGTGTTCTCGATCTCGTTCTTTATCTGAGCCACACGGTCGTGGATGCTGTCTTTATTGCCGGCACCATTGACAATCGTGGTATTGTCCTTCGTGACAGTCACCTTCTCGGCCGAGCCAAGCATCTCGAGCGTCGCCTGCTCAAGCTTCAGGCCCTTCTCCTCGCTGATAACCACTCCACCTGTCAGGATAGCGATATCCTCGAGCATAGCCTTGCGACGGTCGCCAAAGCCAGGAGCCTTAACAGCACAAATCTTCAGTCCGCCACGCAGACGGTTAACAACAAGCGTCGTGAGAGCCTCAGAGTCGACATCCTCAGCAATGACGAGCAATGGGCGTCCGCTCTCGGCAGCAGGCTGCAGAATGGGCAGGAACTCCTTCAGATTGCTAATCTTCTTGTCGTAAATCAGGATATAAGGATTGTCCATGACGCACTCCATCTTCTCAGGATCGGTTACGAAGTAGCCCGAGAGATAGCCACGATCGAACTGCATACCCTCAACAACACCGATAGAAGTGTCGCGGCTCTTACTCTCCTCAATGGTGATGACGCCATCCTTTGAGACTTTCCGCATAGCGTCAGCAAGCAACTTGCCAATCTCAGGATCGTTGTTGGCGCTCACTGTGGCTACCTGCTCAATCTTACTGTAGTTGTCGCCTACAATCTCAGCATTCTCCTTGATGTAGTCAACCACCTTGCCTACGGCCTTGTCAATACCACGCTTCAAATCCATCGGGTTGGCACCGGCAGTGACATTCTTCAGACCTTCGTTGACGATGCTCTGAGTCAGAATAGTGGCTGTAGTGGTACCGTCGCCGGCATCATCACCTGTCTTGCTGGCTACAGCCTTCACGAGCTGAGCGCCGGTATTCTCGAACTTATCCTCGAGCTCCACTTCCTTGGCTACTGTGACACCATCCTTGGTAATCTGAGGAGCACCGAATTTCTTCTCGATGACCACATTGCGGCCCTTAGGACCGAGAGTCACCTTCACTGCATTTGCAAGCTGGTCAACGCCTGCCTTGAGCATGGCGCGAGCTTCACTATCGAACTTAATAATCTTTGCCATAATATTATTTCTGATTTTATTGTTGTTCTACTTCCTGTGTTTAGTCCTTGACGACGGCGAGCACATCGCTCTGACGCATCATCAGGTACTTTTCGCTGTTGTTCTCAATCTCAGTGCCGGCGTACTTTCCGTAGAGCACTTCATCACCCTCTTTCAGCACCATGGGGTCATCCTTAGTACCCTCACCAACGGCAACAACCTTGCCACGCTGAGGCTTCTCCTTCACAGTGTCAGGAATGATAATATCACCTACTTTTTGTTCTGCCGGTGCAGGAAGTACCAGCACTCTGTCTGCTAATGGTTTAATAGTCATAATGAGTTGTGTTTATAATTTGATTCTGTTTATCTGCCTATTCCTTTGCCAAAACCGTGCCAAAGAGTTTCACTGACAGATATGTCACAGCCCGACTGACAATCATGTCAACCGGGCCGTAGAGAAATCTTCTATATAATATAAGGTACGTACCTTAATTATATGGATGCTGTCAGTGTGAGGACTGACTATTCTGTCACATCGTGCAGACAGACAAACTTGCCGCGAGCCTTGCGCTCTTCTATCAGTCGGTTGAGCTTGCGCTGCCGGTTGGGTGCAATCCACTTACGCGCAAAGATGTTGGGTATGGCCACACCAATGGCTATCATGATGATGAGCAGCGATCCGTTGATTGCGCAATGAGTGGCGAAAGTTACTTCACCGACGATACCCTGCATATCGATGATGCCGTAGAGTGCGCGGTACATCAGCACTCCGGGAACCATGGGGATTACAGCCGGTATGGTGATGCAGTGGTGCGGCGTATGGAGCATGTGCACCACCTTGATGTTGATAATGGAGATGAGGGCCGAACCGCAGAGCGTGCCCACAATGGGACCGAGGTCAAGGCCAATGTTGCCTGTGCTGGGACCAAGATTGATGAAATTGCGCGAGCAAACGGCAATGATGCCTCCTACAGCGATCCAGGCCATCAGTCGCCGCGGAGTATTATAGATAGTGGCAAAGCCCATGGCCGAGATGGCTGCTGCCAAAGCATATTCACCGAAAGTATGGTGGGGGGTCATACTGAGGTTCTTCACAAAGTTATCGATACCACACACTTTGATAGCCAAGGCAATACCGAACGACATGGCCATAATCATCAGCAACGTGTTGGTGGCTCTCACGAGCCCCGTTTCAATGTGGTTGTCGAGCATGTCGCTCACGAAGTTGATGAGCGGCACACCAGGAACAATAAACAGGGCGCAGGCCATGAGCGGATGCCAGGGGGTGTCGGAGTGGAACACCGGACGCAGACACTCCGGAATATAGGCTTCCACGGCAGGAGTAGAGATGAAAGCAGTTGCCCAGGCTATGATGGTGGAGACGAAAGCAGCCACGGCAAGGTTGAAGTACATGTTGCTGCCCAGCTTGTTCAGGTACATACGCAGGCGGTTGCCCAAGATGGCTGCCAGTGAGGCATAGAAAAAAGCGGGCCAGTCGCAGCCGAACTGAATACAGAAGCCTCCGCAGGCAAAGCCGGCGCAGATGGCAATAAACCAGTCGGAATAGTAATGGGGGCCATGCTCTATCTTGTCAAGTTCCTCACTGAATCTGTCGAGGTCGTAGTCCTCCTTGATGGCTCGCCATGAGAGCTTCGACACCTCCTGGATGGCCAGCATGTTGATGCCGTGACGGTCACAACGCTGCATCTTCGTGAAGGAATGCTCGCTGTCGCTGAGGTTCACCTGCAGCATGTAGTAGTTGATGAAAATATGGAGATTCTCCTTGGGTAGCCCCAGGTAGACAGCCGTGCGCTCCATGTTGCGCTTGATACGACTGGTGTCGGCAGAGCTCTCCATGAGTATCTGCCCTGTGCGCAAGAGCAGGTCGAGTTTCCGGTTCAACAGCATTTTCGCGTTCTCGTGATTGTCCTCTTCCATAAATCAGATGTAAAAATGATTATCCTTGTCGACTATTTATAACAAAAAAGATGTTTCGCGTCTTAAAGTGAGAGTTACAGCAGGACGGTGCCACACCATCCGCTTTTCCGACTGCAAAGTTAATAAAAAATAACGAGTCCTAACGTCTGTCCAAGCGGAAATTCCCGCCTTCAATCAAGCTCGGCATTCCATATGGGGCAAAACCTTACTCTATGTCAAGTCAAGGGAGGCTTAGAACCGCATCCATTAGACTGTGTACGAACGCTTAGTCTTACGGTTACACTGAATGTGGCCGACAACCTCACTCTGTCCCCGGCGAGATTGCCAGCGCGAGGGCATAGCCCGTACGCACGAAAATGTCCGTTGCCATGTTGCCCCTTGACATACGAAAGAATTTAATCTTTTTTTACCACGATATTGTCTACTGTTGAACTCGAAATGATTATATTTGCATTATGAAACTGAAATTCAGTCTGCACTACCGCACCGAATGGGGTCAATCCCTGCATGTCGTCATTGCCATGTTCAGCGGCAAACGGCACCTTGCCACCCGCGACCTCATCATGACGACGGCCGACGGCGAACTTTGGTCGCTCGAAACTTCTGTGATGGAGTCGCGGCTGCGCCCTGTCGACAGCATCGAATACAACTACCAGGTGGAAGACAGCTGCGGCCGGATGCTGCGGCGCGAGTGGTGCGAAGTAAAGCGGAAATACGCCTTCGACGGCACAGCCAACTATATCTTCCCTGACAGCTGGCGCGATGTGCCGGGCTGCATTCATCTCTACTCACACCTCTATAGCGTCAGCAAAGGGCTGCCGGAGGACGACGGGGTCACTCCCTGCCGCATACCTCTTTTCCGCAAGACATTGGTCTTCCGCGTCTCCGCACCGCAGGTTGGCGAAGGAGAAGCTTTAGCCATCTGCGGCTCCCACCCCACGATAGGACGCTGGAATCCTGCCCACTTTGTCAGGATGAAATACATAGGACAGCACGAATGGATGCTATCCCTCAACGCTGGCATTATGCCCTTCCCTCTGGAATACAAGTTTGTCGTCATTGATGCCAAAAGCAATACACTACTGCGCTGGGAACAAGGCGAAAACCGGACAACGGACGGACTGAAGATGGACGACGGCGACGTGCTGGTGCTCCACGGTGGTCTGCTCCATGAACCCGAACCCGACTGGAAGATTTTCGGTGTCAGAACAGCCGCCCCCACACCTGCCTTCATCAAATGGGCAGGCTCCTTAGGCATCCATCTCATCTTCATCGACGGTCAGCAGCCCTTCACCACAGCCACTTTTCGCCATCTTCGCCAACTGGCCGACTACGCCCGGAGCCTCAAGGTGTCGCTCATGACTACAGTGAAAGTAGACCTGCGGCGCGACCTCAGTATTGACCGTGTACGCTTTCGGCTTAGAGCTCTGGAAAAAGCACTCGATGCCGTGAGCCTCGAATTCCGTTTCCCCGACGATGCCAGTCTGCATCCCGACTACACTGCCTACCTGCTACGCGAACGTCTTGAACTTATCATGAGCCAGACCCGCATGGTTGTGGCTCAGCACCACAGCTCCTACCCCGACTCGCTTAAAGCGGTGTTCCCTGCTTTCCATGTCTTGCCCGTGATGCTGCACTGCCAGCCCCACAACGAACAATGGGAGTTCGCCCATCTCAGCGAATACCCCTACTATAGCATTGCTGCCACATCACTGAGCCACACTCCCTCTCTGAGCAGATGGTGGAGCGAAGACCCTGGACGGGCACAACGCTACAACGTGACCATTCTCCACAGCAAGGGACATGCTCCGCAGAACCTCACGCCGGCAGTGGCCGAGGCCATACTTGCCCGCCATGCCTTCAGCCCATCGATGATATGTCTTGCAGGAATGGACGACGTGGAAGCCATGTACGAGGGACATCGGAAAACGATGGGCCTGAGCACAGAGGAACTCAGCCACGCCGTGAACCTCAACGAGAAACTACAGTCACTTCTCAGAGAAAGCCATCGCCGTTGACAGCAACACCAACAGCGCCGTCTGCTCTACAGGACGCTGCGACTCTCCACAGGACAGAAAAGCGAGAGCCAGTCTCAATTTTTCAGGATAACATCAAAGCTAATTATGGAATACGACACTTACGTCTTCGACCTCGACGGCACCCTGCTCAATACATTGGGCGATCTTGCCGCCAGTTGCAACTATGCACTCCGCCAGAGCCACATGCCCGAACGCACCATCGACGAGGTGCGCCGATTTGTTGGCAACGGAGTGAAGAAGCTTATGGAGCGCGCCGTCCCCGGCGGACTTGACAACCCCTTGTTCGACGCCACCTATGCAACCTTCCGTCAGCACTATCTCGTTCACAGTCTCGACACCACTCTGCCCTATCCCGGCATCATGGAGACACTGAACAAACTCAGCAGCCAGGGCAAACAGATGGCCGTGGTAAGCAACAAGTTCTACGCCGCCACTCAGGAACTATGCCGCCACTTCTTTGGTGACTACATCAAAGTGGCCATTGGCGAACGCGAGAACATACGCAAGAAACCGGCTCCCGACACCGTTCTCGAAGCCCTGCGCCAGCTCGGTGTGAGTAAGGAAGGGGCCGTATATATCGGTGACAGTGACGTTGACATCGACACGGCCCGCAACTGTGGTATGCCTTGCATCAGCGTGCTGTGGGGATTCCGCGACAGACAGTTTCTGCTCGAACATGGCGCCACAACGCTCATCAGTCAGCCGGAAGAACTCCTCAGCTGAACAACTGCCCTACCCAAAGAGCGGACAAGCAAAAGCCCCGCCTGAAGGTCTTTACTGACAGACCGCAGGCGGGGCTTTTCTTTTGGGCCTTATACAACGCGGAGGGCTCTATTCGTAGCGAATAGCCTCAATGGGGTCGAGCTGCGCTGCCTTCTTGGCAGGATACCAGCCGAAGAAAATGCCTGTGAACGTACAGACTGCAAAGCTCATGATGATGCTCCACAACTGAATATAGATGGGCCAGTGGGCAAGCAACTTGACAGCATAAGAAGCCCCCACACCAAAAGCCACGCCAATGATGCCGCCTGTGACACTCAGCAGCACAGCCTCGATGAGGAACTGATTGAGAATGTCAATGCCCCGGGCACCCACGCTCATGCGCAAGCCTATCTCGCGGGTGCGCTCCGTGACACTCACGTACATGATGTTCATGATACCGATACCGCCCACAATGAGCGAGATGCCTGCCACACAGCCCAACAGGATGGTGAGCATGTTGGTAGTGGAGTTCATCATCGACGACAGCTCCTCCTGCGACCGTATGTTGAAGTCGTCATCATCGGAAGCTGTCGTGTCGGTAGCATCTTTAAGCTTGTGGTTGTGGCGGAGAATGGTTGTCATCTCGGCAGTAGCCTTGTCGGTGACACCCTCGGTAATGGCAGAAGCTTGAATCTCGCTGAGATAGGTCTGTGCGAGAATACGCTTCATCACCGTCGTATAAGGAGCCAGCACAAGGTCGTCCTGGTCCATACCCATGGAGTTGTAACCCTTCTTCTTCAGCACACCCACGATGCGGAAGGGGATGCTGTTGAATCTGATGACACGTCCGATAGGATCGGAACCGTCAGGAAAGAGATAGCCAGCAACAGTCTGACCGATAATGCAGACTTTGGCCGACGACTTGATGTCGTTGTCAGTGAAGCAATCGCCGTCGCTCACACTGAGCTGCCGGATGGTAAGGTAGTCCTGGTTGACGCCATAGATAGTGGACTGCGTGTTGTTGCTCCCATAAATGAACTGTCCGCTGGAATTCACCACCGGCGAGATGGCCTTGATGTAGGAGCACTGGTCCTTCAGACTCTCGTAGTCGGTGAGCTTCAGAGTCTGCATGGCCGACGGGTCCTGGCGCACACCTCCACGCATGTCGGCACCGGGATGAATCATAATCATGTTGGAGCCCATTTCGGCAATGTTTGCCTGGATGCTCCGCTTCGAGCCCTGTCCAATGGCGAGCATGGTGATGACCGAGGCCACACCGATGATGATGCCAAGCGCCGTTAGGAACGACCTAAGCTTGTTGGCCGCGATAGCACGCAGGGCTATTTTGAAGAGATTGGTAATGTTCATATCGCTTCTTTTTATATCGCCGCTCACTCGTCGGAGTTGGCAGGAAGGGCTGCCAGTCCGTCGGCTGCGGAAAGGATGTTATGATTGTACTCGTCGCTGATGACATGCCCGTCACGAAGCTGGATGTTGCGGCTCGAATAGTGGGCAATATCGGGATTATGGGTCACGAAAATGATGGTACGGCCCTCGGCATGGAGCTTCTGGAAGAGCACCAGTATTTCGAAGCTCGTACGTGTGTCAAGGTTTCCCGTAGCCTCGTCGGCAAGAATCACAGCCGGATTGTTGACCAGCGCCCTGGCGATGGCTACGCGCTGCATCTGTCCTCCCGACATCTGATTCGACTTGTGATAGAGCCTGTCGCCCAGACCGACAGCCTTCAGAGCCTCGACAGCACGGCGGAAACGCTCATCGGCCGACACCTCTGGATTATACATCAGCGGAAGCTCCACATTCTCCACACTCGTCGTCTTGGGCAGGAGGTTGTAGTTTTGGAAAATGAAACCAATCTTGCGGTTGCGAAGCACAGCGCGCTGCGACTTGGTCATGGTGCGCACGCTCACCCCGTCGAGATAGTATTCTCCCGAGGTAGGGGTGTCGAGGCAGCCGAGCTGGTTAAGCAACGTCGACTTGCCGGAACCCGACTTACCCATGATGGTGACGAACTCGCCTTCGTAGATTTTGAAGCTCACTCCGCGGAGGGCATGCACCGTCTCATCACCCACGAGGAAGTCGCGTCTGACATCTTGCAGTTCAATGACCGCTTTCTTATTCTCGTTCATGATGCGTCCTGTTCGTTACTTGGGCCCTTGTTTCTGGTTCTTCTTGTTGCCTCGCGGTCCGGGAGCGAAGGGACTGCTCTCCTGCTGTGAGTCGTCGGAGGCGGTAGTGTCGTCGGAAGTGACGCTGACGCCCGTAATGACTTTGGCTCCCGACTTAATGCCATCGAGAATCTGGGTGTGGCTTCCATCGGTGAGCCCGATATTGACGGCGTGGGCCACTACCGTGTTTCCCTCGAGTGTCCACACCTTATACTTAGCATTCGACACATCCTTTATCTTACGTCCGCCCACGGTCTCTTTCTCAGGCTGATAGCGCAGAGCCTTGCTTGGCACACAGAGCACGCCGTCGATTTCGGCGGTGTAGATGGTGACATTGGCTGTCAGTCCCGGCTTCAGTTTGAGTTCAGCGTTAGGGGCTGAGATGACCACCTCGTAGGTAACGACATTGTTCGTCGTAGTGGCTTCCTGGCGCACTTGCGTCACAGTGCCCTTGAAAGTGTCGTTGGGATAGGCATCCACCGTGAAGGTCACGCGCTCGCCCTGCTTCACGTCGCCTATGTCAGCCTCATCGACATCTGCCACCACCTGCATGTTGGTAAGGTCCTGGGCGATGGTGAACAGTTCAGGCGTGGAGAAGCTGGCCGCAACGGTTTGGCCTTCCTCAACGCTCTTCGAGAGCACCACACCGTCGATGGGTGAGGTGATAGTGGCGTAGCCAAGATTGGTCTGGGCGCGCTGCACCTCTTCCTTTGCCGAAGCCACCTGCTCCACTGCCTGCATGTAGCTGACCCGCGCCGTCTCGTAATCGTTGCCACTGACGAGGCCACGCTTATAGAGATTGGAGTAGCGGCGGTAGTTGGCAGTCTGATAAGTGAGCGTGCTCTGAACGCTCTTCAGATTAGCCTTGGCCGTATTGAGTTGACTGATGAGGTTGGTCTTGTCGAGCTCTGCGATGACCTGCCCCTTCTTCACTTTGCTATTATAGTCGACATACAGTTTGCTGACGATACCACTCACCTGGGTACCCACAGTGACGGAGGTGACAGGCTCTATCGTTCCCGTAGCCGTGACAGAGTTCTGAATGTTGGCAGGACCGACAGTAGAAAAGGTAAAGTTGACGGTTTCCTCCTTCTTGTTGCCTGAGAGCAACCACGCAGCAACAGCCAGCAGGGCTACTATCCCAAGGATATACCATACTTTGCTGATTTTCTTCACTTTCATAGTTATATGTTTATTTTGTTATTATTCCAGTTCATCCGTATCCTGACCTCATTTTGTGGTGAGCTTGCCGGTCTTGTAGAAATTGAGCAGAGCGATGTTGAGGATGGCAAGGTATTTCGACTGCAATTCAGTTTGCTGAGCCGATATGAGTTTGTCCTTTCCCGTCATAAGCTCCACAATATTAATGAGATTGTTCTTGAACTTACCCGTCAGCATGTCGTAGCTCTCCTGCGCACTCTCGGTGCTCACCTTGGCGGCCTTGAAGCGGCTTTGATTGTTTTCAGCCTGCAGCCAGTAGTTCTCGATGGTTGAGTAGAGCGTGGTCTGCTTGTCCCTGAGGTCGAGTTCATAGTTCTGCTTTTGCAGCAAAGCCTTGTTGACCGTAGTTTTCTTTTGCCGTTGGTCGAAGATGGGTATACTCAGAGTAACTCCTGCTCCGATATCGAAATTGTTCTTGAGCTGCCGTCCCCATTTGTTGTCGCTCATGGAAGTGGTACTCGTCCCCACGCCGACATTGAAGCCGATGGTGGGCAGACTGAGCGCCTTGGCTATCTTCACACTGAGCTCACTGCTTTGGATGCCCAACTTGGCATTCTGAATCTCGGGGCGGAAAGTGAGGGCCGCGTCGTAAACCGTCTGCAGGACGGGGATTGCCTGCAGGGCCATGGCGTCGGTAGTAACAGGAACGGTGACATCAAACTCCTCGCTGTCAGTGATTTGCAGCAACTGCTTCAACTGGCGCTTATAATCTTTCAGACTGCTCTGTGCCTGAACCACATTGTATTCGTCCTGGGCCCTCTGAGCCGTGAGCTGTGAGAGGTCGGCTTTGCTCATCAGTTTGTTCTTGACAAACTCCTTGCCCCTTTCCTCGGTGGTCTTGCTCGTTGCCAGCGCACTCTCATTCACCTTTACGGCGTCGGCCGAATAGAGAATCTGCACATAGAGCTGAGCAATCTGCTCAATGAGCAAGTTGGCTTGCGTAGCTGAATCAAGCGCAGCCTTCTCGGCAGTGACCTTGTTCAGCTTCACCGTGTTTCGATTGCGGTTGCCATTCCACACGGTCCAGTTGGCATTGACATTGTAGGAGCCATTGTAGTAGACCTTATCAACCGAACTGGAAACGAATCCCTCACTGACGATGCCCTGCTGCGGCCAGGGCCTGTAGGTGACATTCTGCGAGGTGCTGGCACTGAGCGAAGGCAGCAACTGCGCCTGACTCTGATAGACATCCTCCAAGGCGGAGAGCTTCTGCACCGTGGCTTTCTGAAGGGTAATGTTGTTGGCCAGCGCATAGTCGACACACTGCTGCAAGGTCCACTGACGGGCTGAAACCGGAGCGGTGCAAGCCATGAAGGCAGCAATGCAAGTAATCCACTTTAATTTCATCTTCTTTTGTTTGAGTTGTCCATTCGTCTGTCTGCCTGCAAGAAAGCATAACGCAATGCTGTGGGGCAGAATCTAACCGATTTTAATCCTTTGATTGAACAAAAGACAAATAGATTAATTTCACCCGCATAATTTAACGAATGTTCAGGAAGACGCGGTTTTGTACAATGGTTTTTCACTTAAAGAGTGGTATTAGCTTACATCCTGCCAGACACCGCAAAGCCTGGCAGGACGCAGAAAAGAGAGACCGGCGACTTACTTCAACTGGGCCAGACGGGCAATATACTTACCGAGGATGTCGAACTCCACATTGACGACTGAGCCCACACGAATGTCGGCAAAGTTGGTGTGCTGAAGCGTATAAGGGATGATGGCCACCGTAAAGCTGTCGTCGGTGGGCTCGCAGACGGTCAACGAGACACCATTGACGCAGACACTGCCTTTATCGACGGTGAAGTAACCGCGACGGGCCATTCCGGGCACATTGTGATAGCGGAAGGTGAAATAGGTTGAGCCGTCAGCGTCGCGCATGGCCGTGCAGGTGGCAGTCTCGTCGACATGGCCCTGCACAATGTGGCCGTCGAGTCGACCTCCCATTATCATCGAGCGCTCCACGTTGACACGATCGTCCACCTTGAGCTGCCCAAGATTGCTGCGGTCAAGGGTCTCCTTCATTGCCGTCACAGTATAGAGTCCGTCGCCCACGGCTACAACAGTGAGACAAACACCGTTGTGAGAGATGCTCTGGTCAATTTTCAACTCATCGGTAAAGTCACATGAGAGAGTGAGATCGATGTTTTCCTGATACTTTCTTATAGCCTTCACCGTGGCCATTCCTTCTATGATTCCTGAGAACATTGATTTTGAAATTAGTTGATGAATAAGTGCTGAGAGCGCACCCTGAAAGGAAGAAAAGAAAAAGGGGCTGCCGCGGCGATGTGATGAAACTCCGAGAATAGAATGATTTGAGTGCTCCCCGTCTTTGTAATCCACCGGCTTTGCAGCTTAGGCCTGACAGCTTTATGTGGCCCGCCATCGGCAGAGGAAACTTCCCCGGTTTTCGAAAATTATTTGATGAGTATCCCGATCGAACCGAAGCAGCCCCGATTATTTCTTCTTCTGCATGCAAAGGTAATGCTTTCTTTCTATCTCGCCAAAGATTCCGTTGAATATTTTTATCTGCCTTCCGCGGCAAGACCCAACATGAAATACATGTTACTCAAGTTTCATAAGTAAAGTAAAATAAAATGCACGCTTCGGATTTCATCAGTTGTTGGAAAGATGACATTACAGTAAAATTGCCTCAACCAATTGGGGCATCCATACAGAAAATTAGCGAGAATAAACCAACCCACAAGACATGTCTGCCGCGCCCCAAACCTTCACAAAAACGGCAAGTACTGTCAGGGCTGTGGTAAATTCGAACATTGAAAAAAGAGGACAAAAAGCGTATCAAAAAACAAAGTTTAGTAAAAACCCTTTACATTCAAAAATCTCGAAATAGCTTCGGGACGGAGGGAAAACGAGCGTTAAAAGCGCCTTTTCAAGGTTTCCTCTGCTCGTGATCGGACTTCGAGCGCCTCGTGATAGGACTTCGAGCGCCTCGAGATAGGACTTCGAGTGCCTGAAAGTATATGTTTTTAAAGGCTAAAATAAGGCCTTTTCAGCGGTTTTGAGGGGCTCCTGATGCGATTCAAAAGACCCCCAGCACTATAACACTCTGACTCACAATAATTTACCAACTTTGCAAAAATAGGGCCTATTTCGGAACAAAATAAGACTTGGTGAAAAAGAATCGATTTCTCGGGCAGTGTTTTTCAGGTCATTTTTTAAAGGTTTGCCCTCTTAGCCCCTCACGGCTTCATAACGCTGTTCCCAAATAGGACATCAAAAGAAAATGGCAAGAAACAGGCACATCGGATATATTATGCGGGCAAGACAAGCCCAGAGCGAAACTGACACTTGGAGTAAAAGGGGCAAGACAAACAAAAAATATTCGTGCAAAACAACCGCAGGCGGGTGGAAAAGTATTAACTTTGCACACCAAATGTTCGACTATCAAAACGACGTTTGAAAGATGAGACGCTTTATGACTTTTGCCCTGCTCCTGATACTCTTGTTCCAAGCACAAGCACAGGCTAAGGAAAAGGACGAAGACTTTCGCGACAATCATAATGTAGCAGGCTTCTTTGCATCGCTCAATGCCTATGGCAGTGATCCGGGATACTCTTTGGGGCTAAGCTATGCCTATTACCCCATTCAATATATGGGTATTGGGGCTACAATGAGCTATCAGAGATGGGATGTCGGCGACATAGTGAATCACGAAGTGCAGACGAAAGGCGACATCTACACGCTCGACGATGACGAGGACAAGGTGGAAAAGCTCATTCTCACCGTAGCACCCTGCCTGCGCACGCCCTCTCTCCGAGTGAGCAAACGCGAGGATATGAGGCTCTTCCTGCAAGCCGAACCGGGCATCATGCTCAACGTGTTGCCTAACGACAACCTCACCTACGTCTGCCAGCGCGTGGAAGGTCAGCCGGGGAAATGGGTACAACGGCTACTCTACGCCAAGAACCACGGTGGACAGCAATTCTCATGGCTCTTCAGACCCTCTCTGAACCTGGGCATCGATACCGGAATCATCAGTTTAGGCTGCACGCTCTCAGGCTTCGACCCGTATTCCTCACGCCGCAATGTCACGGCCGGAAATGTGAAAGTTTCGGAAGGAGGCCGCGAACACAAAGTCTGCGCTGAGGTGTTCGCCTCGCTGGCCATTGCGTTCTGACAGTCCAGGCTCGGACATACCAACAGACAAAAGGCAATAAAAAATCAACAAAGATAAATATGTCAAAACTCATTGTTAGCTCCTACGAGGAGCTCGCAGCCCATCTCGGGCAGCAACTCGGCCAGTCGGACTGGCTGACAGTAGACCAGGACCGCATCAACGCCTTTGCCGACGCTACACTCGACCATCAGTGGATTCATGTCGACACCGAACGAGCCAAACGCGAGAGTCCCTACAAGAGCACCATTGCTCACGGCTACCTCACACTCTCACTCCTACCCTATCTATGGAACCAGATTATTGAGGTGAGAAACCTCGACATGATGGTCAACTACGGCATGGACAAGATGCGCTTTGGCAAGCCCGTGATTTGCGGAAGCCGAGTGCGCCTCACCGCCAAGCTCGACTCGGTGGAAGATCTGCGCGGAATCTGCAAGGCCGGAATAAAATTCTCTATCGACATCGACGGACAGCGCCGCCCTGCCCTCGAAGGCATTGCCACCTTCCTCTACTACTTCAAGAAGACTGAAGCATAAGCGACACTGTTCCACGGCTCTCTGCATGGTTCCACCTCACCCAAGGTGAGAGGACGGATGCACTGCAGGGAAGCCGTCATGGGACTCTACGCATCAACACAGACTGAGCTCAGCGCACAAAGTTAGCACTAAAGTTCTCCCCGCACACTTTCAGAGCGAGGGGGCTCCAGGCAGGGCAGTCCAAAGCGAAGAGCCAGACCTGATGCAGTCGGAATGCAGAGAAAACAAGGGAAAGAAAATGCAGTGTTTTCTTTGCCGTTCCCTCCGATTGCACTAACTTTGCAGCGTAATATTCAAAATATTGCTATGGTTAAGCAAAATTGCTATAAATATCAATTAGCGGCAGGCCTCTGTCTGATTGCCATTTTAGGAATAATCTACTATTATTTCTTCTCGGCATTCTCGGCTAAAGACACCACCCAATATGTCTATATCGATGCCGACGACAACATCGATTCCGTCTACCACAAACTTTATCCTATCGCAAAGTCTAGCTCCTTCGCTGCCTTCAGGACCATCGTCCGCCACAGCAAATACAAAGACCACGTACGCACCGGTCGCTATGCCATAAAGCCCGGCATGGGAGCATTCAAGCTTTTCAGACACTTGAAGAACGGCCAACAGGAACCCGTGAGCCTCACAGTACCCTCGGTGCGCACGGTGGACGACCTTGCCAATGAGCTCTCGAAGCACCTCATGCTGAGCAGTGCGGAGATTGCCAGTGCACTCAAGGACGAGGCCACTTGCCAAAAATACGGTTACGACACGGCAACTATCGAGTGCATGTTCATTCCCAACACCTACGACATCTACTGGAACTGTTCGCTCAACAAGCTCCTTTCAAGAATGCAGAAGGAGAGCAAGGCTTTTTGGACACCCGACCGCACATCGAAGGCTGCCGCTCTGAAGCTCAGTCCCAACGAGGTGATTACGCTGGCAAGTATCGTCGACGAAGAAACGGCCAACAACGCAGAGAAGCCTATGATAGCTGGTATGTACTATAACCGGCTCATGGTGCGCAATGCGAAATATCCTGACGGAATGCCGCTGCAGGCCGACCCGACCATCAAGTTTGCATGGAAACAGTTCGCACTGAAACGCATCTACCACAATCTGCTGCGCATTCAGAGCCCCTACAACACCTATGTGAACCCGGGACTGCCGCCCGGTCCCATCCGTATTCCTTCGGTGGCCGGAATCGACGCTGTGCTCAACATGGTACACCACGACTACCTCTATATGTGTGCCAAAGAGGACTTTAGCGGTACCCATAATTTTGCACGAACCTATGACGAGCATCTTAAGAATGCGGCACGCTATTCGGCGGCACTCAACAGCCGGGGAATTAAGTAAGCGAGAAAAGCGGCTTACCTGCAAAACAACAGCAGGCAAGCCGCTTTTTTCAGCTGAAACCTACCAATAACGAACCAAGAGCTACGGCTTCGGACTGCGACCGGCTACGTGTATTCCCGGCACCGTCCCCCTCTTCCCCATTCCATTCTAAACACTGACCTTACTTTTAAAAGAATGCGGACGGCCGTCCTCAAATATCCACTGAAGGGCGCGGCCCTTGTGACCGTCCGCAACCAGCGAATATAGAAGGTCTGCTAAAATTCCTTGTTTGCCCCAAGGTTGCGGACGGCCACAAGGGCCGCACCCTGCAGTGGACACAGAAGCTTAAACTACCTATTTGTACTCTTGGCGTTTTATCAGTATTGCCACTGCAAGGGATAAAACACTTCCGAAACTTGAGTAAGAAGCAATGCAGAGAAATAGATGAAAAAGAAACAATGTCAAAAATCAAGGGAAAAATATCAAAAAAGACTTGCAGGCAAAATGCTTTTTTCCTATCTTTGCGTCACGTCACAAATAGTTTATTTAATATCATTAAAACCTAACAACAACAATGGTTAACAGATTCATTCTCAACGAAGTGTCTTACTTCGGTCCCGGTGCACGCAAGGAGCTCCCGGTAGTGGTTGAACGCCTCGGATTCAAGAAAGCTTTGGTGGTAACGGACAAGGGACTCATGAAGTTCGGTGTCGCAAAAAAGGTACTCGATGTGCTCGATGAGGCAAAAATTCCCTATGAAGTCTTTGACGACGTGAAGCCCAACCCCACAGTGACCAATGTCAAGGACGGTGTGAAGGCTCTCAAGAATGCCGGCGCCGACTTCATCGTTGCCATCGGCGGAGGCTCCAGTATGGACACTGCCAAGGGTATCGGAATCGTGGCTAATAATCCGGAATTCTCCGATGTGGTTTCGTTGGAAGGCGTTGCCGATACGAAGAAGAAGACCGTACCCATCATCGCACTGCCCACCACGGCCGGAACAGCGGCCGAGACCACTATCAACTATGTCATCGTGGACGAGACAAAACACAAGAAGATGGTGTGCTGCGACCCCAACGATATTCCGGCCGTAGCCATTGTCGACGCTGAACTGATGTACAGCCTGCCGAAGTCGCTCACGGCCGCTACCGGCATGGATGCCATGACACACGCCATAGAAGGACTCATCACGAAGGCAGCCTGGGAACTCTCCGACATGTTTGAAATAAAAGCCATCTCGATGATTCATAAGTATCTGCCCATCGCTGTGGCGGAACCCACCAATCCTGTAGGTCGCGATGGTATGGCCGTAGCCCAGTATGTGGCCGGCATGGCCTTCTCCAATGTAGGTCTCGGTGTTGACCACGGTATGGCTCACCCCATGAGTGCCCTTCACGACGTTCCCCATGGCGTGGCTTGTGCCATTCTGCTGCCAACGGTGATGCGCTTCAATGCTCCGGCCGCTCTCGACAAATACGTCGACATAGCAAAAGCCTTAGAAGTGTGGAAAGAAGGAATGACCCGCGAGGAAGCAGCCGAGGCAGCCTGCGACGAGATACAGCGTATGAGCGCTTCTCTCGGCATTCCGCAGCATCTCTCGGAGCTTGGCATCACCGAGGCCGACATTCCGGCCCTCGCCGACCAGGCTATTGCTGATGTCTGTACGCCTGGAAATCCAAGAGAGGTGACAAGGGAAGACATCGTCAATATGTACAAACAAATCTTATGAGATAAAGGAGAAAATCCAATTGGCGAATACCTATATATGAAATGCCCCCCTCTTCACAGAGGAGGGCATTCGTTCTCAATAAGCATTAGTCTTTTAAGGTAAAAAGATTGTATTCAGGATAACCTTGGCAAAATTAATACTTCTTTACGTTTTAGCCAAATTTATTTATATGTTCGATAACATAATTTGACAGAAAAGTTCTTATCGCCCCTCTTCGACTGCAAGCAAAAGGCTGCAGCAAAGCAGCTAAAAGAAAAAAAAGGATGCAGTGGGCTACTTTTCATAGGGAAATTAGTAACTTTGCATCATATTTATATTTATAATGACACGTGGCCTAAACAGCTACAGTGCCAAGACAAAGCAACAAAACAGCAATATGGTAACAAAAGCAGAAAACACGGATGAAGAGAAGAGAAGCCTCAGTTTTGTAGAGCAGCTCGTTGAGGAGGACCTTGCAGCAGGTAAGAACGGTGGACGTATACAGACACGCTTTCCGCCAGAACCCAACGGCTATCTGCACATAGGCCATGCCAAGGCTATCTGCATGGACTTTGGAGTGGCCGAAAAGTATGGCGGCGTGTGCAACCTGCGTTTCGACGACACCAATCCCTCTAAGGAAAACACGGAATACGTGGAAAATATCCTTAACGACATTCAGTGGCTCGGCTTCAAATGGGGGCACATTTATTACGCCTCCGACTATTTCCAGAAGCTGTGGGACTTTGCCATCTGGATGATTAAGCAGGGCAAAGCATATGTCGACGAGCAGACCTCGGAACAAATTGCCGAGCAAAAGGGCACACCCACCGAACCGGGCACACCCTCTCCTTTCCGCGACAGACCCGTGGAAGAAAATCTCAGGCTCTTCAAACAGATGAACACGCCCGAGGCTGTAGAGGGCAGCATGGTGCTCAGAGCGAAGCTCGACATGGCCAGCCCCAACATGCATTTCCGCGACCCTATAATGTACCGCATCATACAGACTCCTCATCACCGTACTGGAACCCAATGGCACTGCTATCCGATGTATGACTTTGCCCATGGACAGAGCGACTACTTTGAAGGTGTGACCCACTCTATCTGCACGCTCGAGTTTGTCCCCCACCGCCCTCTGTACGACAAGTTCATCGATTTCCTCAAGGAATACGACGGTACAGCTGACAAACTGGATGACAACCGCCCGCGCCAGATTGAGTTCAACAGGCTGAATCTCACATACACCGTCATGTCGAAACGTAAACTCCATACGTTGGTTGATGAGAAACTGGTTGCAGGGTGGGACGACCCTCGCATGCCGACTCTCTGCGGTATGCGCCGCCGCGGCTACTCGCCTGAAAGCATCCGTAAGTTTATTGACAGCATCGGATATACCAAATTCGACGCACTCAACGACGTGGCGCTGTTGGAGGCCGCCGTGCGCGACGACCTCAACAAGCGCGCTTGCCGCGTCTCGGCTGTACTCGATCCCGTGAAGCTGGTCATCACAAACTATCCGGAAGGACAGACAGAAGAGATGGTGGCCATCAATAATCCGGAAAATGAAGCCGACGGCACACATACCATCACCTTCTCAAGGGAGCTCTGGATAGAGCGTGCAGACTTCATGGAAGAGGCTCCAAAAAAATTCTTCCGTATGACCCCCGGCAAGGAGGTAAGGCTGAAGAATGCATACATTGTGAAATGCACAGGATGCACAAAGGATGCCGAAGGACGCATTGTGGAAATCCAGGCAGAATACGATCCCTGCTCAAAGAGTGGCATGGAAGGAGCCGACCGCAAAGTGAAAGGCACTCTTCACTGGGTAAGCTGCAACCACTGTGTCAAGGCTGAAATAAGGGAGTACGACAGGCTTTTCTACGTAGAAAACCCTTCAGCCGACGAGCGCGACTTCCACGAACTGCTCAATCCCGACAGCCTGCACGTCTTCAAGAACTGCTACGTAGAAAACTATGCGGCCACAAAGAAACCCGGCGAATACCTGCAGTTCCAGCGCATTGGCTACTTTATGGCCGACCCCGACTCTACGGACGAGGCCCCTGTCTTCAACAAGACCGTCGGGCTGAAAGACACATGGGCAAAACATAACAATAAATGACAGCAAACGAAGACAAACACTTTCACGAAATACTGCAACGCTACGAACAAGCTCAGAAAGAAGGCAAATCCATTTATTTGGAAGTTGAGGACTTCGTGGACATTGCGGAATACTACCACAACGAAGGTAAAAACAAAGAGGCCGAGGCTGCAGCCCGCGAGGCTGCAAGCCTCTTTCCTGGTGCCCTCGGCCCCCTGACCTTTCTCTCACGTATGGCCATGCTCGTCAAAGGCGACACTAAGGAGGCTAAGCGCATCGCAAGTCTCATAGATGACCAAACAGATCTCGAATACTTCTATCTCATAGCAGAAATCTCATTGGTGGAAGACAAGCCCAAAAAAGCAGACGACTTTTTGGAGGAATGCTATGCCGATATGGATGAAGAAGACCAGAAGGACTTTGTCATTGACGTAGCTACCCTTTATGCCGACTACAACTACATAAACCTCGCTGCCAAATGGCTTGGACGGTCCGACGAAACCGACGCTGACGACTACAGAGAACTCGCAGGACGAATAGCCTTCGGGCGGGGAAAGTTCAAGGAGAGCGAGGACATATTCAAGAAACTCCTCGACAACGACCCTTTTAGCACATACTATTGGAATCAACTCGCCTCATCGCAGTTCATGAACAACAATGTGAGCGATTCAATCTCTAGCAGCGAGTTTTCCATTGCTATCAACCCCAACGACGAGGAAGCTATTGCCAATAAAGCAAACGGACTCTTCAGCTTAGGCAACTTCGCAGAAGCTTCGAAGTACTATGAGCGCTACGCCAAACTATGCCCGCACGACGAGAGGGCGGAGATTTTCCTTGGAGCTTCATTGACCAATGCCGGCAACTTTGAGGAAGCATGCAAACACTACAGGAAAGCCATTAAGATAGCACCTAAGAACTCTCCCTACCTGAGCGAAGCCTACAGGCAGCTTGCCTATACTCTTTCTTGGTGCGATCATCAGCAGGAAGCTCTCCGAACCATTGAGAAAGCTGCCAAGTTGGCAGAGACTAAAGAAGAAAAGAGCTACATTGCTCTCTTCCAAGGACATATATATCTAAAGCTTCTTGATCCCGACAAGGCTAACATCTGCTTCAATGAAGCCGTAGACTTGGCTGACGATAAGTACGAAATGGAAATTCAAGTGGGCATATCGCTTTTCGACTGTGGATTCGTAGAACCAGCCTACAAGCTATTCAGGAAAATAGTTAAACAATATGGTGACAAAACCAAGAAAGGCTATTCCTACCTCGCACTCAGCGCTCATGAACTGAATCTCGAAAAGGAGTATCTCGAAAGCCTCAAAAAAGCATGTAGTCTAAATCCGGAAGAGGCCAGCAAAGTTCTTGGAGAATTTTTCCCAAAAGATATGCCGTCGACTGATTACTACGACTATGAAATTAATAAGCTAAAGAAATAAGTCTCGTCAATAATGCGTTATTATAGCAGCTGACAATCAAGTTTATCCACATGAATTTTCTTTCTTCACTTCTTGCCAATCTCAATTACGGGACCATCTTTGTACTGATGCTTCTTGAAAGTACAGTCATCCCTGTGCCGTCAGAGCTAGTTGTAGCTCCTGCCGCCTATCATGCCGCCGGAGGCACCATGAATATTTGGATAATAGTCCTGGCCGCCACACTCGGAGCCGACATCGGAGCTTCCATCAACTACGCGGCAGGATTCTTTCTAGGACGGCCCATCATCTATCGTTTCGCCAACAGTCACTTCGGACACATGTGTCTGCTCAATCAGGAAAAAGTTGAAAAAAGTGAACGCTATTTCGACAAACACGGTATGGTAGCTACGATAACAGGACGACTTATCCCTGGCATCAGGCATCTCATTTCAATACCTGCCGGACTGGCAAAAATGAACTATTGGAAATTCCTGCTCTACACTACGATAGGAGCAGGCGCATGGCACAGTATTTTGGCCGGACTGGGATGGTATCTTCATAACATTGTACCCGAGGAACAACTGAACGACAAAATATTAGAATACGGAGAATATATAAAGGTTATCATCATGGGGGCCGCTGCTGCAGCCCTGCTCTTCTTCACCGTACGTTGGCTTTACCGCAGGTCAAAGCGAATAAGAGCTCTGGAGGACTAAAAGCCAGAAAAAGCTGTGCTTCGCTCAAGACTTATCTGTCTCAGCACTGTCAAATTACTTACTGAGTCCACTTTAAAAAGTCATTTTTGCCAAAATCGATCTTTGGTTATCAATCAGTTACAAAGCCAGAAATCGTGATTTTGAACTTTCTCAAGTGGACTCCTTATTCAAGTTTCGGAACTAAAATAAAACGCACGTAACTACTCAGTCTTTTGGGCATGATTAATCGGAATGACTAAGGTTAGTCATTC
>OMVH01000014.1 GCA_900314365.1 uncultured Prevotella sp.
CTATCCCCAGGCTCGCTTCGCTCGGCTGGGGTTACGTGCATCTCTGTCGAGATGCTCCCGACCTCCGAGGCCGTCGCAGGGTGTTGGGTGGACGCTATCCCCAGGCTCGCTTCGCTCGGCTGGGGTTACGTGCATCTCTGTCGAGATGCTCCCGACCTCTCCGAGGCCGACGCAGGGTACGTGGATAGGACACGGTCCCCCAGGCTCGCTTCGCTCGGCTGGGGTTACGTGCATCTCTGCCGAGATGCTCCCGACCTCTTCCGTCCATGACTATTGTAGGACAATGCCCCAGGCTCGCTACGCTCGGCTGGGGTTACGTGTATCTCTACCGAGATGCTCCCGACCTCCGAGGCCGTCGCAGGGTGCGGGATAGGTCACTTCTCTCAGACTCGCTGCGCCGTGGTAGCCCCTTGTTATGGCAGGAAATACAGTAGACGCTTTGTACCTCTTTTGATAAGTTGTCCCGTAGCAACGAAGTGGGCGAGCCATTGTGCTGTTGTGTATTTGCTCAGACCAAATCGAGAGCGCAGAAGGCTTGGGGTTATATATTGATTTTCAGTGAGGTAAGCTTCAATCTGCTGCCATAGCTCGTCCTCGCCGTACTGTTTGGAGCGGGTGCTGTGTTTTGATTTCTCAAAACTCACCTTGCGCCTAACCTCATTCAAAAACTTAGCCTCGGGACGAAAGTCAATATTGCGCACGTAGATGTCGTTGCCCGTCAGCTTGCCGTCGGGCTTGTCTTTCATTGGCGTGTGGCCGGCAGACAGCGACAAGTAGCCGATTTCGGGCAGATAGAAGCGGCGCCCCGATGAAAGCTCCTCTATCGCATAATGGCACAACTCCGACATCACCGCCTTCATGTCGGCAGCCGTCAGCGTGCTCGAAGCAGCAAGCTTGCTGGCGAGTTCGTCGACCGTCATCGCGCGTTCCTGATGCAGGCGAATGAACGGGCGTGATTCTCCCTTACCCTCGGAGTTCTCAATGTGTTGTACTTCATACTTTATGGTCATAGTCTAAACGATGATTGGTAAACACCCGCAAAGTTAGACAATAATGTTTGAAAAAGCAATAGGATAGCACAAATAAAATGAAATATATATGGTCAAACGGACGTTGTCCAATTGGATGACGGCCGTCAGACAATTGGCAGACGGCCGTTTGATATTTGTATGACGGCCGTTTGACCATCTTGTTTCTGCTCCGACATATGTAGTTTAACGCTTTCGCGCAAATTAACCAAACCGCATAAGATATCCGCTGTGCCAATTTTACCTTTAGGAAGTCATTTTTTTGCAGTGTTGGTTAGTCATGCCCTCTGTGCCGTGTCCACTTTCTGTCGTTTGCCGAGCAGTATGTTGCGGGAGTAGGCGATGAAGCCTACCGACTGTCCTAAAATCAGAACTGGGTCGAGGCGCATGATGCCATAGCTGACGATGATGCCGCTCCCCACGAGGCTTATTACCCAAAAGCCTACCGGCAGCAGCGAACAATGGCGGCGGTAGCTGTAATACCACTGGTAGATGAACCTTACGGTGAAGACGATTTGACCGGCTGAGCCGAAGACAATCATCCACAAGGGCAGATTGCTGTTGCGGAAGAGGCTGTCGAAGAAGGCCCTGCCGCCTGCAATGCCGCAGCCGATGGCCACGCAGGGGAGCACTGCTATGGGTATTCTTATCCAGCGCGGTACTTTCTGCCAAAGTCCTTTGATGTCGAGGTTCCACACATAGATGTAGTACGAGATGAGTTGGCCCAGCATGACGCAGAAGTCGCTTCGCAGCCAGCCGTAGAGAAAGAGCAGAATACTTCCTGCCAACGAGCACACCCAATAGGCATTGGGTGAGACGATGCGGCGGGCCCGTTCCGACAATATCCACTGTACGAGAATCCTGGCCGAGAAGAAGCCTTGTGCCAGGAAGCCGATGGCGTAAACCCACAGTGCATCGGTCATAGCGAGGAGGAGTCGATGTGGTAGCTGACGTGGCGCGAGCGCAGCCAACGGAAGGCCATGCAGTCGAAGAAGGGCTTCACGAGCCGGTTGCTAAGATGGTATTTCGATACGCCGGCCGTGCGTGGAAAGTGACGCACAGGCACCTCCTTAAAAGGTGCACCCTCAAGCATGAAGAGTGCGGGCAGAAAGCGGTGCATGCCGTCGAAGACTGGCAGGCGGCGCAGCATGTCGGTCCACATCACCTTCAGCGGGCAGCCCGTGTCGGTGGCCGTGTCGCCGGTCATCTTGCGGCGGAAAGCGTTGGCTATTTTCGATTGCTGCCGTTTGCCCCAGCTGTCCTTGCGGTGAGCGCGTATGCCGGTGACCAAAGGAAACTTCTGCGCGTGGGGCAGCAGCAGTTCGAAGTCGTCGGGATGCGTCTGCAAGTCGGCATCGATGTAGCCCGTCAGCCGGCTCTCAATGACACTTGCGGCAGCGGCAATGGCCGTGGAGAGACCGTGGTTCCTGGCCGAGCTGATGTAGAAGAACTGAGGCTGCCGTCTGCAAATGTCCTTGATGAGCTGGAGTGACGCATCACAGGAGCCGTCGTTCACCAATAGTACGCATGCCTTGACACTCGCCTTGGCAGTGTAGGCCGCAAGCACTTGTTCCACTCGCGGCAGGTTGTCTTCCTCATTGTAGACCGGTACGACAATGGTCAGGTCGTAGTCTTTTGTCTTGTTCTCTGTCATGGTTTGTCGTTGTTGCGGGCCTCGACGAGTGTCACGTTGCCTTGCAGGTCGGCGGTGTAGTGCCGGTCGGAGCTCGGATGTTTATTGTCGTCGAAGGTGCCGATAGGTTTCAGTGTGAGCATAGTACGCGCCTGGGGAGCCATGTAGTTAGTGGCCGGACGTCGTGAGATGAGCACGAAAGGTTCTTTCTGCATCAGGGCCCGTGCTGACTTGAGGTCGATGGGCAGAATCTTTCGGCCTGCAGCATAGACGAGTTCTATGCGGACAGTCTCGTCGGCAGGATGGTAGAGGGGCATGTCTCTGACTTCAGCGCTGTTCACGCTCAGGGCTATGCAGTGGGCCTGGGGATTGCCGAAGAGCTTGCCCACGGGCGCAAGAAGGAAGCATTCCGTAAGGACAAAGGTCAGAGCCGTGCAGTTGACGAGCCGACAGGCACTGTGCTCTAAGGCGGCTCTCACAGCGAGAGCTGTCACGCAGAGGAAAATCAGAGCCAGCAGCACGCTGCACCATGTGCCGAGGGGACGGCGTATAAGGAGCATGGAGGCAACGGTGACGGGCAGCAGCTCTGTGAGCAGACTCTGGATGTTGAGCAGCGTCCTCGACACACGATCGCGCACTTCGTCGAGATGGCGTATGAGACAGGCGGCGCAGAGGCTGCACGGAGGCATCAGAGGCAGAAGGTAGCGCATCTTCTTCTCCGGCATCAGCGACAGCAGTATCAGTGCTGCTATGAGCCAGGTGACAGCAAAGAGATAGGTGCGGGGCTCGTGGAGATGACGCTTCCAGTAGCTCACGGCGAGGGCTGTCAGCACGAGTACAGCCCATACACCAGTTTCAAGGAAGAAACGCCAGTAGTACCACCACGGGCGGACATTGTGGTTGGACCAGGCTCCCGACTCCTTGTGGATTACGGCTGCTACCTCGGCCGGATGTTCGTTGAAGAGCCAGGCGTACCACCATCCTCCGACAAGGGTCATGATGACCAGCATCACAACCAGCGAAGGCCACTTGCCGCGCATGGACAGTCCGCTGAGGCCTATGCAGGCCAGGGCTACTGGGAGGAGCATGACGTAGAAGGAAACAGGGCCCTTGCTGAGGAAGGAGAGTCCGAGCATGAGTCCCGCGGCGGGCATCCACCGCCACTGCCGTCGGGCCGATTGCCGCAGTCCACGCTCAAGGAAGAAGATGGCACCAAGCATGAAGGAGTGACAATAGATGTCCCATGTAGCTGTCCGTCCCATGAGGACGGTCTGGTACATCGTCAGCAGGACAATAGAAGCGAGATAGGCGAAGCGTGCTCCACCTAAGTCGCTGATGATAAGGAAGAAGAATAGCAATCCTATACAGGCCACCACGCTGGCAGCAGCACGCTGAGCGGAGAGGCTGCCGGGCAGAGCCAGTTCCACGACTCCGGCTACCCATGTGGGAAGAGGTGGCTTTTCCAGTCGCGGCTCACCGTTCATGGTGGGTAGCATCCAGTGGCCGTCGTGGGCCATCTCGCGCGCCGTGACGAGGTTGCGCTCTTCCATTATGTCGCTGGGAAGGGCACTGGGGAAGACGAAGAACGACGTCACGACGAGTAGCGCAAGAAGCAGATAGTTCTTAATGTTCATGTTCCAATGGATTTTTGTCAGACCGATACCACTCAACGAACCGTTTGAGTCCCTCTGCAAGGGGCGTGCGCGGGGCAAAGCCGGTGTCGCTGAGCAGCAGTGAGGTGTCGGCGTAGGTCTCATAGACATCGCCCGGCTGCATGGGCAGCATCACATAGTGGCCCTTACAGTCTAAGGCTGTCTCAAGTTCATGGACGAAGTCGAGGAGCTTCACGGGGTTGGCACTGCCTATGTTGTAGACTCTGAAGTCGGGCTGCCCCTCTTGACCATGAGGCTCGCGGTCGAGCACGGCAAGAGTACCTTCTACGATGTCGTCAATGAAGGTGAAGTCGCGCAGCATGTTGCCGTAGTTGAAGAGGCGCAGAGGCTGTCCGTGGATGAGGGCGTGGGCAAAGAGCGAGGGAGCCATGTCGGGACGCCCCCAGGGGCCGTAGACAGTGAAGTATCTCAGCCCCGTGGCCTTGATGCCGTAGAGGCTGCTGTAGGAGTAGGCCATGAGCTCATCGCTTTTCTTGCTGGCAGCATAGAGGCTCCGGGGAGCATCGGTAGCCTCGCTTTCGCGGAAGGGAGCCTTGGCGCTCATCCCGTAGACGGAGCTTGACGAGGCAAACACTAACCTCCGGACTTCGTGTCGGCGGCAACCCTCCAGCACTTGAAGAAAGCCGTCGATGTTGCTTTCGATGTAGGCCTGTGGGTTGGTGACCGAATATCTCACCCCGGCCTGAGCCGCTAAATGTACCACAGCTTCGAAATGTCCGTGGGCAAACAAGTGGCTCATGGCTTCGCTGTCCTCTACGGACATACGTTGGAAGCGACAGTTGGGCCAGAGGCTGCTTGTGGTAGAGACACCGCCGTCGTGAAGGTGGAGACCGCAGGCAGCGAGGCGAGCGACCTTCAGGCGCGGGTCGTAGTAGCTGTTGAGCGAGTCGATGCCTGTAACCTCGTCGCCCCGTCGGGCCAGCCGTGCCATGATGTGGCTGCCGATGAATCCGGCAGCGCCAGTGACAAGTATCTTCATTTTTTCGGGTTGGTTCCAATTCTGAGAAATCTTTTCATGCGGGCCTTCATGGCGTTGCGGTGCTTGTGCCGCAGCTTGCCAATGAGCAGCATGAGAAAGCAATGGTCGATGTCGTTGCCGCTCTCCTCGGCGTAGCGCGGCAGAAATCGGACAAGGTCCTCGGCCGAGGCTCCAAGCTGCTCCATGGCGTGCATCTCGTCGTTGAGGCGACGCTTGCGAACGAAGCGCAAGCGATTGATGTCGACCAGTGAGAAATGCCAACGGCCGCCGTCGTTGTAGGCAAGGATGTTAGAGGCATTGTAGTCGTGGTCGATAATGCCTTCCTTGAAGAGCTTCAGCGTGAAATCCATGAAATCGGAGGCCAGTTTGTCGCGCTTGTCGCGGTCGGTGGTGCGCCTGTAGACCTCGTCGAGTGTGGGCAGCGGAAGGTAGACGGAGATGAACCATCCTGTGTGGAAGAAGCCATGCTTGCGTTGCTCGATGTAGCCCACGGGGGCTGCAGTGCCGATGCCCCGGTAGTACAGCTGCAAGGCGTTCTCGTAGGAGCGCTGGGCCTTGGTCTTACGCAGGAAAGTGTAAACGACACAGTTGGCCAGCGTGGGTCGTTTGTACTTCTTCACGACGAGGCGCTGGCCGTCGCACGATGTCAGCTCCACGATGTTGCGGTTCTCACGGAACACCTCCTCAACGGCATACTCATGCCGGGGCACCGAGTGGACAAAGTCCGTGAGCCACCCGTATTTTGGATTAACGACAATCTTCATTTGTCAAGTGTTGTTGGAAAGTCAGACACTGGTGAGCCTCGTCATCTTCTTGATGTGCTTCAAGTAGACAAGGCAGGCCGTAGTGAAATAGCCGAAGACCTGGCACCAGAGTCCTATGTAGAGCGACCTTACGTCGTGAATGCTGCACCCCATAGTCATGATGCGGGGATAGATGTTCATGCCCAACGACGAGGGGAAGATGTAGGAGAAGTACTTCCAGAACAGCGGCATGGCCGACGAGGGCCACGAAATGCCGGAGAGGAACACCATGGGCACCGACATGAAGACGAAGATGAGAATGCAGTCCTCGCGCCTGTAGATAAAGGAGGAGAGAGTGATGGCGAAGAAGGTGCACGAGAGGATGTAGGGGATGATGAAAGCCACGAGCGTGCCGTAGTTGCCGAGCGTGGGCAGCCGGAAACTATGGTTGACAAAGGTGAACATGTAGATGGCCATCACGAAGTAGAGCATCAGGTAGAAGAGTCCCTTTCCGCCAACGATGGGCATGACGCGCTTGTAGTGGCGGTCGAAGGGAATCACACAGCCACTGTACTCCTCGCGTGTGGAGCCCATACGCATACCGATGCCGAGCAAAAGCGTCTGCTGGATGATGAGCATCAGAATGGGCGGGATGAGGAAGGAGGCAAAGCCGCTCTGCGGGTTGAAGATGGCATGTTGCTCGTAGAGGATGGGCATCTTCGTGATTTCGTCGTCGCGGCGCGTACTCTCTCCAATGCGTTCGGCCTTGATGTCATTGTTCATGTCGAGTGAGACATCGGTGCAAGCTAACAGCATGGCTTTATAGTTGAGCATTACGGCCATGTCGCAGTAGAGGCCCACACGCACTTGTTCGCCTTCCTGAAGCCTGCGGTCGAAGTTGTCGGGAATGCGGATAATGCCGTAAGCCTCCTGGCGTCGTACGGCTTCCTGAGCTTCAGCCATGGAATGGCAGCGGCGGGCGATGAATACGTCGGGGGTGCCGTCGACCTTGCGTATGAACTCGCGGCTGAGATGCGAGTTACAGTCGTCGACTACGACGGCAGGTACTTGGCGCACAACTTCGTTGTTGTAGACGTAGGCGTAGAGCAGAGGATAGCAGAGAGGTACGAAGAGCACGAATATGATCACACCCTTGTCGTGGAACACGGTCTTCATCTCATTGTACCAAACGTATAATAAGTCTTTCATACAGAGCCTGATGGATAGTTATTTGAGATACTGGAACTTGAGGAAGGCCTTTCTGTAGCGAGGCATTGTCAGCAAAGGCAGGAAGCAGAAGCAGATGAGGGCCCCTATGGACCACCACACGTAGGAAGGCGAATAGCCGTTGAGTGCCATATTGACATAGATGAGATAGTAATGCCGCAGTGGAAACCACACGGAGAGGAGCTTCAGAGGCATGTCCATGGCAGGAACGGGATAGGTGAAGCCGCAGATGGAGAAGGAGAAAATGCCCCAGAGGCAGCAGATGCACATGGCCAGACGCATCTCTCCGGCCATAAGCCCGAAGAAGAAGACACTGAAGCCCTGGGCCGCCAACACCGTAAGCACGCTGATGAGCATCATCGCCGGCAGGCCACACTTGCAAGGATAGTCGAGATAGCAGTAGAACCATACGTCCATGAAGAAGAACATGAGCGTGTAGATGACAGTCTGGGGCAACAGCTTGGCCGCGAGAGCAAGTGCCGGGGAATTGCCCGACATTTGGTAGAGTTCCTTCTGACGTTTGTATTTCCACTCTATACCTATGACATAGCTCGTGGTAATCATGATAAGGAGGATGAAGATACCGGGAACGAGCGTGTTGCTCAGATAGACACTGTAGTTGAGGTAGGAGTTTCCAAGCGGGTGGGTCTCGATGGCGATGGGCTGAATGTAGCCCCAATAGTCATGGTCGGAGGTGCCGTGGCCGCGCAGTACGGCGCGCGTGAGGCCCAGTCCGGCGAGGGCTCCTGCTGTCTTCATGTCGCGCATCATCAGATTGCCCGGCACGTAATAGGTGTCGTTGGTGTAGAAGGAGATGGTGGGCTGCTTGTTAGACTCTGCATCCGTGGTGAGACCTTCGGGCAGATAGTAGAAGGCGTATATCTTGCCTTCCTGCACGGCCTTGCGGGCTTCACGGAAGGTGTGGAAGACGTACTTCACGTCGGTACCTTCCCAAGAGTCGAGAATGCGGCAGAAGAGGCGACTGATGTGTGTACAGTCTTCGTCGACGATGGCTGCCGGTATCTTTGTGGGCAGGCCTTTGAACATAAGGGTGGTGAAGAAGACGACGCACAGCAGCGGCGCTATGAGCATAGTGAAGAGGAACAGCGGCCGGTGGGAGTAATAGCGAAGCTCGCGTCGGTTGATGGCGTGAAACCGTGCCGCCATGAGCTTTATGTCATTGAAAGTTATTTGCTTCATGTTGTTGTTCTAACAGGAGGGTTCAGAAGATGAGCATGGCCGAAGCGCCGTCGAGGCCCTTGCGAAGGGACTGCTCGGGACGGGCTCTGACCTCAAACACTTTCAGGTCGGTGCCTTCGAGGGACCCAGTGGCTTTCCATGCCGCAAAGTCGCCCTCGTGGTTCATGCGGCTGATGATGGCCTTGACGGTCTGGCCGCACGACGGTACGAAAACTTTCACCTTCATGCCCACTTGCAGGTTGGGCAACTTGTCTTCTGTAACGAAGAAGGTGAACCAGTATTCCCCGGTGTCGATATTCAGGATGGGTGCTCCCGTACCGGCCAGTTCGCCAGGCTCAAGGAACACCTCAGTCACTCGCCCTCCTTGTGTGGCCGTGAGCACGGTCTCTCGCATCAGCGACCTTACTTCGTCGACCTTGGCTTCCTTTGCCTTTAGATGTGAGGCGGCTATACGCTTTTCTTCGTGACGGCTTCCTTCAAGGACAAGCTCGTAGTGCGAGCGGGCTGCACGGGTGGCGGCACCGGTAGCATCGAAGGCTGCTTTGGCCTCGTCGCGGCGCTGCTGACTGACCACTCCCTCGCTATAGAGCTTCTCAATACGCATCCACGTCTGGCGTGCTATCACTTCATGGGCCTTTGCCTGCTGCCACACTTGGTAGGCTGCGCTTATGGCTTCGCGGCGCGAACCGTTATCGGTGAGGTCCTTCATGGCTTCTGAGGCTTCCATGCTGGCAACGGCTCCCTGTTCGGTGGCATCGAGCTCGGGAGAAGAGAGTACGGCCACAGTGTCACCTTTATGGACAATGTCGCCCTCTTTGACGAGGATGCGTACCACGCGCGAGGGTACCTTAGTGGAGACCCGGTAGTCGGTGGTCTCCACCTGTCCTTGGATGGTTTCTTCGTGTGGTTTGAGGAGAGGGCCGATGAGGATGGCCACGAGGATAACCAGTAGCAGCACAGTGCCCGTGAGGAGTACTTTGCTCTGTCTGATAGTGTGGATAATTTTTCCCATTTCTGTCTTTTTGCCGCAAAGTTGAGAAAAAATCCATCACGCAAGGTGTTCTTAATTTCAAGACTTTGGTAGGTTTTTTCCTTCACGACAAAAAACAAACAGTATTTGTGAATTTAGAGACAGCAAAGTTGTCTTTTTTTTTCGAAATTTGCACCGAAAAAGAAATAACCACGCTTATGGAGAACAAGAATGTTATGACAGAGGTGAGCATGGCCGAGCTTGACACTATGCACACCATTACTGATTACTGCGACGGCGACATCGCTATTATCGACAATATAAAGGACCTTACAGAGGTGAAGCCGCTCTATGCAAAGATGAACTTCATCATTCTTTGCACCGGTGGGCGCATGAGTTTCTGTGCCAACGACACGCCAATGAACCTGAGCGAAGGTCAGATGCTCATCAGTGCCTCCCATGTTGTGCTCGACAACTATATGTTCTCAGCCGACTTGGAGCTCAAGATTCTATGTCTCTCCGACGATGTCATCCAGGAGATGCTGCGTCAGAACATCATCAACTGGAATATAGCTGCCTACAGCGATCGCACGCGAATCCTCTCGTTGCCCGATGAGGATAGGGAGCAGTTGGTGTACTATTACAAGCTCATCCGCTTCAAGCTCGACCATAAGGAGCGCCGCTTCCGTACGATTGTGATGCAGGCCATCGTGCAGTCTATGCTCTACGATATTTGCAGTCTTATTGACAGAGATAGCGAAAGTCTTGTGCCCGACAAGCGGAGTCGCGGAAAAGTGCTTTTCGATGGTTTCATTCGCCTGCTGTCCACGGCCAAGGTGAAACGGCAGCCGGTGGTCAACTATGCTGCAAAGCTCAACATAACGCCCAAATACCTCACGATGATTTGTACGCGCTATAGCGGAAAGTCGGCAATAGGATGGATTACGCAGTACTGCAAGGAGGACGTGCGCTACTATCTCTGCCACACCGACCTGACGGTGAAGGAGGTGAGCATCAAGCTCGGCTTCAACAACCTCTCATTCTTTGGCTCTTATGTGCGCAAGCATTTCGGTGTGTCGCCCTCTGTGCTAAAGGCGAAGGGTTGTGTGGCAGAAGCTGAAGATGCCAAAAGCTGATTTCATTGCTACTATTATATAAGGTATAGGCAGGAAGCCTTGCTTGTCCATGAGTTGTCCATGGCACGATAAGCGTGGAGTCCTGCCTTTTTCGTGTCACTTCTCCTTATGCCATGCGTGCATGTGTTTTGTTTGGCATATTGTGTTTTGTCACGTGTGTTTGTTCTTACATGGAAAAGTAGTCGCTTTGAACATGAAAAAAATCCGCGGCCCCTTGAAGGAACCGCGGATTTTATGTTAGAGTTCTGCGTCAGCTTTAGGCTTTAGCAGGTTCTGCAACTTCTAAGGTACGTTGACCGTGATTGCTGTTCTTCAGCACCACGAATGCGATAGGTGATGCGATGAAGATGGAGCTGAGTGTTCCGAACACCACGCCAAGGGTCATGGCGAAGGCAAACGGCTGAATGCTCTTTCCACCGAGGAAGAGGATGCAGAGCAGCACGATAAGCGTGGATATGGAGGTGTTCAGCGTTCGAGCCAGTGTCTGGTTGATGGAGTCGTTGAACAGTGACTCGTAATCCTGCTTCGGGTGCAGACGGAGGTTCTCACGGATTCGGTCAAACACCACCACCTTATCGTTGATAGAGTAGCCAATCACCGTCAGCACGGCGCCTATAAAGGTCTGGTCGACTTCCAGTGAGAATGGCAGCAGGCCTTGCAACAATGAGAACAGACCGATGACGGTCAGGGCATCGAAGGTCAGTGCCACTGTAGAGCCGATGGAGAAGGCGAGATTGCGGAAGCGCAACAGGATGTAGAGGAAGATGGCCAACAGAGCTATCACCACACTGATAATAGCGCTATGGGTAACATCCTTGGCAACCGACGGACCCACCTTCGATGAGCTGATGATGGAGCCACCCTGACGGATATCCGGATTCTTGAAGGCTGCCACACTCTTCTGGCTCACCATGCCGGCTGCCTTCAGTGTGTTGTAAAGAATGGTCTCTGCCTCGTCGTCAATCTTCGGGTTGTTGGACTCTATCTTGTAGTTCGTGGAGATTCGTATGGTGCGGTTGTCGGTTCCCAGTGAAAGGGCACTGTTGGTGCATCCGGGGAATGCCTTGTCAAGAATGTCGCGTACCTGCTCAGGCTGTGTAGCCTTCTCGAACTGGATGACGTAGTTGCGGCCACCCGTGAAGTCGATGCTCTTGTCAAGTCCACGAGTAGCAAAGCTGATGAAGAACACCACCGTTGCAACGATAGCAAAGGTGAAGGTGAGCTTGCGGTTCTTCATGAAGCTGAAGTGGGCATTCTGCATGAAGTGTTCCGAGACGGGAGTCCAATACTTCAGGTTCAGCCACTTGTCGTGGTTGAGCTTGTAGTCGTAAACCAGACGTGTGAGATAAACGGCACTGAAGAACGAGCAGACAATACCGATGATCCATGTCGTGGCGAAGCCTTGGATTGGGCCTGTGCCGAAGAGGTAGAGGATAACACCGGTTATCAACGAAGTAAGGTTGGAGTCGAAGATGGCGCTGAAGGCGTTGCCGTAGCCAGCCGAGACAGCTTGTTTCATCTGTTTGCCAGCTCTCAGCTCTTCCTTGATACGTTCGTAGATGAGCACGTTGGCATCGACGGCAGTACCCAACGACAGCACCATACCGGCAATACCGCTCATCGTCAAGGCCGCCTGGAAGGACGTTAGAATTCCGAGCGTAAAGAAGACGTTGATGACGAGTGCGCAGTTGGCTATCATACCCGGAATGAAGTTGTACATCATCACCATGTAGATGATAAGGAGCACGAAGGCAATGACGAACGAGACGATACCCTGCTGGATGGATTGTGCACCCAGTGTAGGTCCGACAACTTCTTCCTGTACGATGCGTGCGGGAGCAGGCATACGACCTGACTTCAGAGTGTTGGCCAAGTCTTTGGTTTCCTCAATGGTGAAGTTTCCACTGATGGACGACTGTCCTCCGTCGATTTCAGTCTGCACGTTAGGAGCCGAATAGACGGCGTCGTCGAGCACGATGGCCACAGCCTTCTGGATGTTGCGCTTTGTGAGGTCGGCCCAACGGCGTGCTCCGTCAGCATTCATAGTCATGCTTACCTCGGGCTTGCCAGTGATGGGGTCGAACTGGTCTTTGGCATCGGTGATGACATCGCCCTCAAGCGGTGCGCGTCCGTTGGTGGTGGTAATCTTCAGAGCGTAAAGCTCGAAGGTGTTCTTGACATTAAGGTCGCTCGAAGCCTTTGCGCTCCAAAGCAGCTTCAGGTCGGAGGGCAACACTTGCTTTGCCAGTGCTGAATGGATGAGCTTGTCCACTGCGGCTGTATCGCGCACGTTGGCAAAGCCCACGAGCGCTTTGTAGCCTCTGCCTGTGAGCGAGAGACGGGCGAGCAACGGGTGCTGTTTCAGTGCTTGAGCCTCCTGCGAGGTTGTGCTCTTGGCGGCTGTCTCGTCGTTGTCCTTAATCTTGAACTTGGTCTGAGCGGTAGCCTTCTTGGCTACGTTGTCGTCCTTGGCAGATGTGGAGTCTTTTTTTGCAGTACTTGCCGTCTCACCGGCAGCCAGGCGGGTGTCGAGTTGCTGCAGATAAGGAATAATGTCCTCTGCATTGTAGGTCTCCCAGAATTCGAGGTTAGCGCTTCCTTGCAGGAGCTTGCGCATGCGCTCAGGTTCGCGGATACCCGGCATCTCCACCATGATACGGCCTTCCTGGCCTTCAAGTTTCTGGATGTTGGGCTGTACGACACCGAATTTGTCGATACGCGTACGGACAACATTGAACGAGTTGTCGATAGCTGCCTGCACTTCACTGCGGAGCACCTTCTCCACTTCCTTGTCGCTGCTGTTGGGGCTTACCTTGCCCTGAAGCTCTGTGGTGGAGAACACCTCAGCCAGCGAGTGGCCGGGAGCGTTGCGGTGATAAGCACTGATGAAGAGGCTGAGGAAGTCTTTCTGGCTTGTCTCTTCTTCTTTGCGAGCCTCCTTCATGGACTTGGTGAAAGCGATGTCGGTCCTGTGGTCGGCGAGCGTCTCAATGACGTCGGGCACAGAAATCTCCAGGATGACATTCATGCCGCCTTTCAGGTCAAGGCCTAATCCAATCTGAGTCTCGAGGCACTTCTGGTAAGGATAAATCCCCAGATATTTCACAGAGTCCTTGTAGTCCTGCTGTGCTACCGGGTCTTTAATCTTTGCAGCCTGGCTGTCATAGTAGCTTGTGGCTACGCTGAAAGACAGATAGAAGATGCTTGCAAGCGTCAGTAAGACGGCTGTTACAATTACAATTCCTTTGTTCTGCATTTTTGATTTTATTGTTTATGTTTGTTTTTCGCTCATTTTTGCAGTCGTGCAAAGTTACTTATTTTTTATCTTTTTCAAAAATTTATCGCACTGAAATATTCGTTTTTCACTGATTTGTCGTCTTTTTCCTCAACCAGCATACGATGGGGTAATGGTCGCTTGCCTTTATGCGGTTGTCAACGATGCACTTCACCGGTGTGAAAAAGTCGTTGCAGAAGATGTTGTCAATCCTTACGTAGAATCCTCCACGATGGTAGGAGATGCCCAATCCGTTGCCGGCTTCGCGGTAGCAGTCGGTGAGATTCTTGCCTATGGTACGGCGTGAGTACGAGATGGGGCCGTCGTTGAAGTCGCCGCAGACGATGGTGGGATATTGACGGTGGCGGTTCACATAGTCGGCTACTGCGCGGGCCTGGGGCGCACGAAGTATGGAGGCCATACTGATTTTGTCGATGAGCTTATGAGAGACAACCCTGGCTGAGTCGGTATCGAGATCTTGCTTGACAAGGTCTTTGAACTGCGTCTTGTCTTCCGGCGAAAGTCCGATGGACTGTAAGTGATTGACCACGACAAGCACGGTGTCGCCTTTTACGTTGAGATAGAAGGCTGTAGAGTGGTTGCTCAAAGAGGAATATTCGATGTTCTCGTGTCGCAGTATAGGATAGCGACTGTACACCATCATGAAGTCGCCCCCATGACAGGAGCTGGTGTCTCGATGGGCATACATGGGTGTGAGAATGGAATCGACGATGGGCCGTGAGATGTTGTCGAGGTCGGCTTCCTGAAGACAGAGTATGTCGGGATGCTCTTTCTTCATGTAGTTGGCCAGGGCAGTAGTGCTGTCGGGGTTGTCGGCCGAAGCGAACAACCATACGTTGAACGACATTACTTTCAGGGTGCTGTCCGTATTTGACCTGAAGGGGTTGACTGGGAAGTAGGTGCGAACGGGCTGGTAGCAGACGATGAAGCCTGCGAGCGGAATGAGCACGTAGTGCGGCTTGGCTATCACCCAAAAAACGATGAAAGCCAGATTGATGACCAAGAAGATGGGCATGGCCAGGCCTATCGTGCAGAGCAAAGGATGGGCTGCAGGGTCTAGTCGGTCGGAATAACCCACGGCAGCCATCGCTACGAGGGTTGCTATGTTGGCTCCTGCAATGAGCTGCAGGGTAACCTTTTTCAGCTTTGCCATGCCTTTTACTGTTGCCTGCCGTTTTCGAAGAGCCGGCGTTTCTCTTCTGCCGTGAGGCTGTCGTAGCCGCTGCGCCTAATCTTGTCAAGAATGCGGTCGGTTTCCTCCTGACGTTCTTTTTTGCGTGCGTTGTATTCCCAGTCGGTTGTGCGCTCAGACTTTGTCTCCTGCCATTGGCGTTCCTGCTCCTTTTTCCTGCTGTGTTGTTCCCAGCGTCGTCTCAGCTTCCCAAAGAACTGTTCCCCTTCGTCATAGCCGTAGTTGCTGCCGGGATGGCGTTGCCAATACCTGATGAGGAAGAAGCCGAACACCATTCCTCCAAGGTGTGCAAAATGTGCCACGTTGTCGCCTGGGGTGGCAATGGCGGAAAAGAGCTCTACGGCAGCGTAGAAGAACACGAACCATTTGGCCTTGATGGGTATGGGGAGAGGGAAGATGAAGATGCGTTCTTCCGGGAAGAGCATTCCGAAGGCTAACAGGATGCCATAGATGGCTCCCGAGGCTCCTACGGTGGTCCATTCGCCGAGGGCGGCTTGGTTGGCGTTGACAATGAGGGAGAAGGGCACGTCGGGGTATTCGGAGACGGCAGTGATGTAGAATGAGACAAACTGTGCTATCTCCTGCGATATGCCGGCACCAATGCCGCAGACAAAGTAGTAGACGAGGAAACGCTTGGCTCCCCACACTCTTTCCACCACACAGCCGAACATCCATAGTGCGAACATATTAAAGAATATAT